>JALGVN010000236.1 GCA_025774645.1 bacterium | reverse complement strand
CTCCCGTTCTCGACCAGATGCTGGAGATCATGGAAATCACCGAGGGACCGGGTCCCGGCCAGTACGAGGTGGCGAACTCCGCACAGATGCGCGGACTCGATCTCACGCCCGGAGAGGATCTCGTCATCGTCCAGAGCGACCAGACCCAGGAGTTCTACGATGCCTGCGGCGACAACCAGGTCCTCCTCCTCCAGTTCGTGCGAGACGGAGGAACGATCTTCTGGGAGGCGTGCGATCTCGGCTGGCACGAGGGCTCGATCGAGCAGGCGGGAATCGTCCTGCCGGGCTCCGTGGATCTCGAGCCACACGAAACGTGGTTCAACTACGTCACGCTCCCCGGCGCTCCACTCGTCCAGGGGCTCCCCTCGATGCTCTACGGGGAGTTCGCGAGTCACGCGCGGATCGAGGACCTGCCGGCGGGCGCGACCGTCTACACCGTGGACGACGAGGACGGCCCGACGCTCGTCGAGTTCGGGTACGGTGAAGGCTGGGTGATCATGACGACCCAGCCGCTCGAGTGGACCTTCTACAACAACTGGACGTGCGGCGCGGTCATGCCGCACGTGGTGTGCTACGTGCTCGGACTTCCCCTCGTCCACGACTTCGGCGACATCGTGAAGCCGGACGAGAGAGGGAGACCGCCGAAGTCGGGCGGGGCGAGGGATCTGACCAGCGGGAGGCGCTAGCCTGGACGGCGATTCCATCTACTGGCTCGCCGCGCTGCGTCCCCTGAGTTGGCCCGCCCCGCCTTCTATTCCTGAGGGCGCCCTCATGCGTGTCCGGCCGACAGGCCGGGCGCCGGGCGCCTTCAGTCTGTTTGAGGGTCACCCACCTGTCGCGTGCTCACCCTCCGACTGCCCCCAGGAGACCCTCCTGGAGTCCCCCCGGGGGTGAGTGAGACCCGCCTCAGTAAAAGAACTTGCGCAACCGGTCCCCGCTGGTTAATATCGAGTCGCGGTCAGTCTCGGGATGTGAAGGTGGGGGACGGAGCCTCCGGGGCTGGGATTCGCAGACTGCGGACCCTTCGGGATCCCATCGGCCGGGCACAGGAACCGAACCCTCAGACAACCAACTACGAATCGAACCCCCACACACCTGACGCTCGAGGCGGACGCCCGAGCTGGTGGGAGAGAGGTCTGGACATGGCCAGGAAGCGTGTCGGCAACAAACGCGAGAGGATCATCTCGGCGGCGGCGAGGCTGTTTGGCGACAAGGGCTACCACAAGACGACGACCGCGGAGATCGCGGAGACGGCGAACGTGGCGGCGGGAACGATCTACATCTACTTCTCCAGCAAGGAGGAGTTGCTCGTCGCGGTCTTCGAGGAGTTCCTGAGCGCGCACATGGACAGGCTGCGCCAGGGTATATCGATGGAGCAGGGACCGGAGAAGAAGCTGAGGAGGCTCCTCGTACTTGGCCTCGAGCTCATGGAGAACAACCCGGACAGCGCCCGGATCTTCCTTTCGCAGCTCAGGCAGAGCACTTCGATGATCAAGACCGTCGTGAAGCGGAGCAGCCGCGCCTACAAGGACATCATCGAGGAGATTCTCGAAGAGGGCGTGCGCGAAGGAGTCTGTCGGCACATGAACGCCTCGATGACTGCGAGCATGCTGTTCGGAGCCTACCAGAGCGTCGTGCTGGACTGGGTGGCGGACGACTGCTCCTACCCGCTCGCGGGCTTCGCGGACGAGCTGTCGAACTTCGTCCTGAACGGCATCGGTTGCCACGTGGGTGTGGGAACCGCCGAAGAACACCGGTAGAATCACGGTCGGCTTTGTGCGTGAGTCGTCGTGGCATGCCGGGGCTCCGCAGGTCCGCGCTCTCGTCTGTTGCCCATCGACGGACGAGCGGGTGGAGGGGTCATGCCCTCGCGGAGCGCATTCCGGCAAGCCTTCAAGGCGCGCCGGCTGCGTCACCTGGGAGCCTGGAGTACCCGTCTGACGGTCGACGAAGTCGACAGAGTATTCCTCCGGGTTTCGAAGTTCCTCCCCAACACGGACGTCCGCAATCAGGCTGACCGGCTGCACCGGGCGCTGCACTCCGGTGACGCCGGCGGCGAACTCATCAAGAACTCCTTCAGCATTGCTCAGACCCAGCGCAGGCGCTTCATGGAGAACCTCGTAGTAAACACGACTCCGCGAGCTGACGGAGCCGGAGTGGCAGCGCGACCACTACGACAACCCCGACTCGGAGTGGTCCAGGCTCGGAGAACGCACACTGCGGCAGTGGGCCGTAGAGCGGCCGCACCTCGAGGGGTGGCACGAGGAGTACCTGCGCGCGCGCCCGCACGCCGATTCCGACGACGTCACCCGCTGAGGTCGGTCCTGATCTGGAGGTGGCTCATGATGTACCGGCGAGTCACGATCCGGAGGAGCCTGTCGCCGTCGAGTACCGCGAGCCGCCCGAGCCCCGAGGCGGCCATCTTCTGCATGGCGGCGGGGATTCCCTCGTCGGGTCGTAGCGTCGTGTCGGGGGAGAAGCTGCTCATCGCGTCCGAGACGGATGTCTCGGACCACCTGTCGCGCGGGACGTGCTTCACGTCGCGAATGGAGATGACGCCGACGGGGCGCGTGCCGTCGACGACCGGGTAGCAAATGAAGTGGTGGCGGAGGAAGTAAACGTCGACGAGCTCAGCGAGGGAGATCGTGGGCGGAACCGTGACGACGTCCGGAGTCATCACGTCCATGATGCGCACGCCGCCGAGCGCCTCCTTGAGGAGTATCTGACGGTAGCTCGTGTCGGCGGCGCGCCTCAGGAAGAGCGCGATGAAGATGAACCACAGTCCCGCAATGACGTTTCCCCCGGACAGTATCGCGAAGAGACCGAGGATCACGAGGAGTCCCGCGATCGCTTTTCCCGACATGCTCGCGACGTAGGTCGCCCTGCGGATGTTCTTCGTTACTGCCCAGACGACCGCGCGCAGGACTCGGCCCCCGTCGAGCGGGAGCCCCGGCAGCAGGTTGAAGACGAGGAGGGCCGTGTTCGCGAACGCGAGATAGAAGAACGCGAGCTGAAGCCCGGGCCGGCCTGTGCTGTCGCCCATCAGGACGACGATCGACCAGAAGATCGCGGCGAGCACGGCGCTCGTCGCGGGGCCGGCGAGGGCGACCTTGAGCTCCGTCCTCGGATCGGCCGGTTCCTTCGTGATCTCCGCGACCCCGCCGAACAGGAAGAGCGTGATCCGCCTGACGGGGATCCCGGACAGGACCGCGACGACGCTGTGCGAGAGTTCGTGGACGAGGACCGATGCGAAGAAGAAGAACGCGGTGATGATGCCGAGGATCACGTACTGGAGCGTCCCCCGTCCCGGCAGTTCGGTCGGAAACCACCCGAGCGTGAGCGTGCCCGCGATCAGTGCCACGATGAGGAACCAGCTGTAGTCGGCGACGATGCGGATTCCGAGAACCGAGAAGAGAGGAACACCCCGGTGGCGGGAAAACCAGGTGGCGCGTCGTGTGGGTTCCATGGTTGCCATCCTGACTCACTATAGCCCCGAGCTGAGCACCGGTCAAGCCGGACGGTCGTCTGAGCGAGCCCTAACTTACGCACGTGCGCGGAGTTCACGGGTCGGTGAATTCCGAGGGGGGGGACGTGCATCTAATGGTTAGACGCAGCCGGGCGGATCGACTCGAGAGCGGGGCTTCAGTGCTGCGGAGGCCGACTTGACACGGCGCCGGTTCGCGTGTAGCGATGTAGACACGACGATGCGTGACCGGTCAGTCATC
>JALGVN010000235.1 GCA_025774645.1 bacterium | reverse complement strand
GCCCGAACTTCGGGGACTTCCACACCTTCTCGGAGACGGTCGAGTTCCTCGACGAGCTCCACGCGACCTACCCCGGAATCACCACCGACAAGATGTCGATCGCGACGACGTTCGAGGGCCGCGACGTCTGGGCGATGAAGATCTCGGACAGCCCGGACCTCGAGGAGGACGAGCCGGAGGTCCTCATCGTCGCCCTCCATCACGCGCGTGAGCCCGCTGGTCTCGAGGCCACACTCCACTACATGTCGTGGCTCTGCGACAGCTACGCGACCGACCTCGAAGCGGCCTTCCTCGTGAACAACCGCCAGATCTGGTTCGTGCCAGTCGTGAACCCCGATGGCTACTGCTACAACGAGGAGCTGGCGCCGAGCGGCGGAGGGATGTGGCGGAAGAACCGACGCGAGAACGAGGCCTCGCCCTGCCGGGGCGTCGACCTGAACAGGAACTACCCCTACGAATGGGGTCCCGTCGGTTCGTCCGCGGATCCCTGTGCCAACACCTACCGCGGTTCCGAGCCCGCTACCGAGCCGGAGGTCCAGGGCGTCATCGACCTCATGCTCGCGCACGAGTTCGTCTCGATGATCTCGTTTCACTCGGTGGTCGGCGCGATCCTGATCCCCTGGGGGTACACCGGGGAGCACACGGAGGACGATGAGCTCCTTCGCGGGATCGCGCAGGAGATGGCGCACTACAACGGCTACCGGATCGGGCAGTGCAACGACATCCTCCACTACCTAGCGAGCGGGAACACAGGCGACTACGCGTACGGCGAGCAGGTCGAGAAGAACAAGATCCTCTCGTTCTGCTTCGAGGTCGACGGGAGCGGGTTCTGGCCCGCCGAGTGGGAGATCCCCGGACTCAACGAGGACTGCCTCTGGCCGCAGATCTACGTGAGCCGCATCGCCGGCACCTCGGTAGACGTGAGCGACGTCACGGTGCTCGGAGGCGACGGCGACGGTGAGCCGGACCCGGGTGAGACGGTCGACCTCGTCGTCTCAGTCATGAACGACGGAGTGCTCACGGATGTCGGGAACGTCGAGGCGGTGCTCTCTACCGACGACCCGTACGTCCGGCTGGTCACGGCCGTGTCGCCGATCGGCACGATCGCGGCCGGGGAAGAGGAAGACAACGCGGGGAACCCACTCCGGTTCTCGCTCGACCCGGAGACCCCCGACGGTCATTCCCTCGTTGTCGCGGTCACGTTCACCGGCGACGGTCTCTGGACGGAGAAGCGGCTCGACTGGATTGTCGGAACGCCCGCGATGCTCTTCTTCGACGACATGGAGACGAGAGGGAACTGGGACACGAATGACGGGCAGTGGGGGCTCACGGACCTCGAGTGCCACTCCCAGGGCTACTCCTATACCGACAGTCCCTCGGGCTTCTACGGTCCTGAGACAGACACGTGGATCGAGCTGGCGACCCCGATCGATCTCTCGCATGCGGAGAACGCGGTCCTTTCGTTCTGGCACCTCTTCTCGATGGCGGGCACGACCGACCTGTGCTGCGTCGAGGTCTCCTCGAACGAGGGGCACACGTGGACGCGGCTCTCGCCGGTCTTCTGGGGCACGAACGAGAGCTGGCGGCGCGAGGAGTACTCTCTGTACGGGCACACCGGCACGTCGGAATTCAAGGTGCGCTTCCGGCTCGTCTCCGACTGGTTCCTCGAGTTCGACGGCTGGTACGTCGACGACGTGAGCATCGTCGGCCCCGCGCCGAGTGGTTCCGTTCCCACGGCGCCGGTCCTCTACCGACCCAGGGACGGGCACGGCGTCCATCCGTGGGGCGTGGTCCTCTCCGTCGAGAACTCGTACGACGGGGACGAGGGCGACGCGCTCACGTACGCGTTCACCGTCTACGCGGACGAGCATCTCACCGACGAGGTCGCGTCCGCGTCCGGCGTCCCGGAGGGCGCCGGTACGACCGAGTGGTCGCCCGACGTCGAGATGTCCGAGGGAACGTACTGGTGGCGCGCCTACGCCGACGACGGAACGACGCGTAGCCACCTCATGGAAACGGCGACGTTCGTAGTGAAGCGGGACGAATCGATCTCGTCGACACTCACGTTCTTCCCGGCACGCCCGAACCCGTTTGCCGGGCACGCCGAGCTCTCGTTCGACATGGCCGGCCACCGCGGGAACGTGGCGCTCGCGATCTACAGCGTCCAGGGACGTCTCGTCAGGACGCTCTTCGACGACCGCGCCGGACCCGGGATGGAGAACGTCACGTGGGACGGCAAGGACGACGGCGGGTGGAAGGTAGGAAGCGGTCTCTACCTCGCCAGGCTCGAGGCCGCTGGCAGCGTCAGACATCAGAAGGTACTGGTGCTGCGATAAGCCATCGCTGCGAGGGGATGGCAGCGCGACACGACGTCGGGACGACACTGAGCGAACATGACGCCGAGAGGCGTAGAGAATACGAAGAGGAGAAGTCGAGAACGAGGCAGACAGCGGAGGAGGAGAGATGAGAGGGACGAGCACAGCGCTCTTCGCGATCGTGGCGGTCATCGTCGTTGCCGGCGCCCTGCAGGCGGCGTCGCCCGAGACCGTCTACATCCAGGCGCGCATCGAGTTCGACTCGGCCGAGCAGATGGAGGAGTTCATGTCTCTCGGCGAGTTCGACGTCATGAAGGCGAAGCCAGGCAGAGGCGTCACGATCGTGACGCACCCGCAGGAGCTCGAGCTCATCCGTGGGCTCGGCTACAACGTCACGGTCGAGCTCGAGGACATGGAGGCGGAGTACGCTGCCAGGGTCCGTGGCCGCGACTACGGCGACTTCCACGACTACGACGAGATCCTCCAGTACCTGGACGATCTGCACGCGGACCACCCGTCGATCACGACCGAGAAGTTCTCGATCGGGACGACCTACGAGGGACGCGACATCTGGGCGATCAAGATCTCGGACAACCCGGAGGTGGACGAGTCGGAGCCAGAAGTGCTCTACGACGGGGTCCACCACGCGCGCGAGATCATCGTCCCCGAGGTCCTCATGCACTACATGTCGTGGCTCTGTGAGAACTACGGCACTGATTCCGAGGCGACGTTCCTCGTCGACGAGCGCGAGATCTGGTTCATCATCATCGTGAACCCTGACGGGTTCATCTACAACGAGACGCAGAACCCGAACGGCGGCGGGATGTGGCGTCAGAACAGGCAGCCGCACAGCGGCTGCTTCGGCGCCGACAACAACCGCAACTACTCGTACGCGTGGGGCACGTCGGGTGTCTCTCACGATCCGTGTGACGGCGAGATCTTCTGCGGGCCGGAGCCGTTCTCCGAGCTCGAGAACCAGCACTACAGGGCGTTCGTCGAGAGCCGTGAGTTCGTGACGAACATCTCGACCCACTCCGTCGTGGGCACCGTGCTCATCCCCTGGTCGCACGACCAGAGCATCCAGACGCCCGACGACGCGCTCTTCCGCGAGGTCGGTGCGGCGATGACCCAGTACAACGGGTACTCCTACGGGCAGTGCGGCGAGATCCTCTGGTACGACTGCTCCGGGACGACGTGCGACTGGCTGTACGCGGAACACGACATCTTCTCGGTCTGCATCGAAGTCGGAGGAAGCGGGTTCTGGCCGCAGCAGAGCGAGATCCCCGGCCTCCGCGCGGAGAACCTCTGGTCCCAGCAGTACATCACGCGCATCGCCGGGATGTACCTCGGAATCGATGACCACGTCCTCGACGACGGGCCGATGGGGAACGGACAGCCGGACGCAGGCGAGACGATCGACTTGATC
>JALGVN010000234.1 GCA_025774645.1 bacterium | reverse complement strand
GGCTTCCCGTCGCGTTGACGACGCTGCCCGTCACCGTCCCGGCCTCGCCCGTGAGCATCAGCGGGCTCGGGAGCTGTACGAACTCGTAGGCCTCGGCTTCGACGAACTGGCTCTCCGAAGGGATGTACCCCCCCTTCTTGGCGTAGACTTCCCACGTTCCCGCCTTCACCGAGAGCTGGAAGTTCCCGTTCTGGTCGCTGAAGTCGGTGACGGTGTCGTAGAGCTCCGACAGCGCCATGATCTCGGCGTCGAAGACCGGGACGCCGAGCTCGTCGACGACGGTCCCGCGGATGTGCGACGGGGCGCGCGGGAGCTCGAAGAGGACGCTCGTCTGTCCACCGGCGTTGATCGGGACGTTCGCGTACCCGGTGACGTAGTAGTCCTTGCTCGCTGTGAAGACGTAGTTGCCCGGCGGCAGCTCACGCACGCAGATGCCGTCCTCGTCCGTCAGGGACGGAGGCAGGGTGACGCCGCCTGCTTCGTACTCGATCTCGATGAGGACGAAGGGGAGGACGTTGCCGTCGGACGTCTCCGTCCTGATGGTCGCGGTCCCGCTCGTCGCATCGTACGCGAACGACCGCACGGCCGACGGTGCGCCGGCCCCCTGGTCGTCGAGGGCGATCACGCGCCACCTGTAGTCGCCGTGCGTCAGCATGGAACCGAGGTTGACTTGTCTCTCGGTCGTGCTCGACGCCCCGTCCCAGATCGGGAACGCGGCGTCCCTGCCCGCGAAGTCGCGCAGCTGGTAGATGTACAGGTGGTACCCTGCCGCGTCCGCGACCGGAGTCCATTCGAAGCCGACGAACTGGGTCCCCACGAGCGCGGAGTCCGCCGGAGCCACCTGGGTCGGGCTCGCGACGCCCGCCTGGACGTCGGTGGTGAACCCGGCCAGCCCCGCCGCCGCGAACGACGACATGAGCGGGTGGTTGCCGTAGTTGTTCAGGATGATCCAGTTGTAGGTGAGCCCGTCCATGAGCGGGGGGCTCGTCCCGTTCGAGTCGGTGAAGTGCCCCGAGGGGTCGATGCTGCCGTACTGGATAGAGGTCCCGCTCGTGATCGCCTGCCAGACGATGTTCAAGTTCTTGACCATGATCCCGTCGTCTCCCCCTTCGAGGGAGATCTCGGTGTCGCAGACAATGACGTGGTGGTACGGAGTGCCGAGGACCGGGTCCCACTCGAGCATGGTCGTCGTCTCATGAACGACGCTCCCGTTCGGCGGCGACGTCGGCTGCGGCGCGATCGGCGCCTCGACGATGGGCTGGAACTCCGCCGAGTGCTCCGGGAAGCCGGCGCGTCGGACGACGCAGTAGTAGATGCCAGGGGGCATCAGCTCGTCGGCCGGCCGGAAGCTCAAGGACTGCGTCCCGCTCGCCGAGGTCATGTTGGTGAAGACCCCCGGCTCCGTCCCGTAGTCGATGTGGCAGAGGTACGGCTCCTCCCACGTGACCACGACCTCCTCGAAGATCCCCACCATCTCCTGGGGATAGCTCAGGAGCGTGATCGCGGGCTCATCGCGCATGTCGACGGGACCCGCGCCCGCGTCGGTCGTCCAGAGGAGGATCGCCCCCAGCGCCGCCACGGCGCAGATCGCGATGCGGCGCGGAAGCGAGATCGCCCGCGTCCGCTTGTGGCGCCTGCGTCTCCTCCTGCGTCTACGGTCTCTCGCAGTCATCGTCCGGTCCTCTCCTTTGCCCGGTTCACCCCCTGTCCCGGGCTCAGTTCCCCTCCGAGCGCCGGCCTTCCGCCGGCTCCTTGTCTCCTAGAATTCGTAGCTTGCTGAGATCCTCATGACCTCGGTCGACGCCGACAGGATCGACGAGTCGAGCCTCAGGCTGTCGCCGATGCCGAACCCGATGCCGACGTTCGCCATCGGGAGGAGCATCTCCTCGGGCTGGTGGTCCTCCGAAGTCCCGACGGTCGTGGCCCGCATGACACCGCCTCCGATCCTGAAGATGCCCACGTCGAACATGACGCCGACCCCGTCCGTGAGGTCGACGCCCGTGGTCTCGCCGTCGTAGGTGAACGTCAGGCCGGTCGAGTAGCTGCGGTACTCGAGCGTCGTCAGGAGGAACCCGGTCCTGAACGAAGCGGTCGCCCCGAGGTAGGAGGGGAGCTGGAAGGCGACGCTGTCGTACTCGACGGTCACGTCGCTCTCCGTGAGCGTGGGCTGGGTCGGTGAGAGCTCGGTGAGCTCGAGGCCGTCGCCCGAGAGGGCTTCGAGGGTGTTCTCCACGGTCGTGAGCCGGCCCGAGAGCGTGAGCTCCGGTCCCTTCACGTACGCCGCGTCGACCGTGATCCAGTCGGTCGCCTGCCACGAGAGGCCGGCGGTCCAGCCTGTCGCGTCACCCGAGTAGCTTCCGTTCGCGCTGTACCCGAGCTCGTTGTGCCACGGGTCACCCGGGTCGTTGAACGTGAACTCCTGACCCGCGTAGCTGATCGTGCCGTCCATGCGGACCGTCCCGACCGCCGACGCCGCGCCCGTGTAGCGCTGGACCGATGCTCCGAATGCGAGCGACGGAGTGACGCTCCCGCCCGCCGCGAACGACGTGCGGCGCATTTCGAAGGAGAGGTCGGCGGCAGCGTCCGCCATCGCGCGGAGTTCGATCTCGATCTGCGTTCCGCCTTCGTCCTTCACGCTCTCGGCGAAGCCCTCGAGCCCGGTGTTGATCATGCTGAAGTTGATCGACATCGGCTCCTCGAGGGAGGCTCCGGCCACGACCGGTCCGAGCCGGAACGCGGCCACTCCTGCGACGAGGCGGCCCTGCTGTCCCGCGGTAGCCTCGATGCTCGGGTAGACCGGCGTCAGGGACGGCGAGGACATGCCCTCGAGCGCGTCGTCGATCATGTCCTCCGCCTGTCCGTCGATGTCGACGTAGTCGGTGATCGAAGCAGAGAGGGCGGGGAGGACGTCTATAAGAACGCCGCCTGTCTCGAGGTATGCGAGGCCGGCGGGGTTCCCCGTGACCGAGGCCACGTGCGAGCGTACGGTGCTGACCGGTACTCCGAGTGCGTCCGGGCGCGATCCGGCTCCGTAGAGGAAACCGAGGGAGACGTACCCTCCGGCGGTGAACTCACCGCCCTCGAAGATGTTCAGAGTGGCCCCTTCGTCGGCCAGGACGGCCGTCGTGGGCGCAAGTGTAACAACCGCGAGCGCTGCGAAGATCGCGAGAAGGCGCATCGTACACCTCCCATCCGGGTTATAACCTGCACTGATGCAGCACCTTACGAGCGACAACCCCCATGCTGTCCCTGCTGCCCAATCTGTGCCGTCTGTCTTGCATGGCCCGTGCCATCCTGTACACGCTCAGACATTTGCGCACGTCGCGCGGACGGCGACGGCGGGAGGAGCGGTTTTCCGGCGGCGCGTGTTGACACCCTTTCGGCGAGGCTGATAGGCTCACGCGCCCGAACCGGGGCGCGGCCGCCAGTGCGGGTGTTGGCGCGGTCGCGGGGATTCGGCGCTTCGGGAAGGCTTGAGGTCGCTCAGGAGTTGAACTTGGATCGAATGGAAGACGAGCCAGGACGCCGCGGGTCGACCGGTTCCACCGGGGACGGGGTCGTCCGCGGGTTCGCGAACATCGGTCTCGGGACCCTCGTCTCGAGGGCCTCCGGGTTCGTCCGCGAGATCGTCACCGCCGCGCTCTTCGGGGCGGGGACCTCGATGGACATCTTCGTCGCGGCGTTCACGATCCCGAACCTCCTCTGCCGGGTCCTCGGCGAGCAGGCGGTCGAGTCGGCGTTCATGCCGGTCTTCAAGGGGCTCCACTCTC
>JALGVN010000233.1 GCA_025774645.1 bacterium | reverse complement strand
CAGGCCGCGATCGAATCGCGGCTTCCCGTGCCCACGCCGATTGCGATCAGTACGACCGGCGTCTTCGACGAAACGGGGGGCTGGGTGGAGGCCGTCTTCACGGCGGTCGACCCCGTCTCCGCAGGAGATCTCACGGCCCAGTTCGTCGTGATCGAGAAAACTGGTGAGAACTACAACTGGACCATGCGCGACCACCTTGAGCCGGAGACCGTGGTTCTGACGAACCCCGGGGAGGAGGTCACGGTCTACAGGGAGTTTACGATCACCGACTCCCCGTGGCCGCTCCTCGGAGAGCTCGACGTCGTGGTCTTCATCGAGGACATGTCGCCCCACGTGATCTACAACGCGCAGGTAGTGCCGGAGCTCTACTCCGTCGAGGTGGCGACAGCCGATTATGCAAGCGAGATCGGGTACCTCGGAACCGCCACGTACACGGCGACGCTGTCGAACGTCGGGCTCGCTGCGAACGTCATCACCGTGAGCGTCGCCCACGACGCCCTGCCAGACGGCGTCGGGCCGACGGACTGGGAGGCGAGCTTCCGCGAGGCCGGAGGCTCCTGGCAGACCGAGCCGGTCGATTTCGCGCTCGGTGTCGGCGAGGACCTTGATCTCGAGATCCGTGTCGTCGACAACGTCGGGACGACTGCGGGCATGGCCTTGACGACCCTCTCCGCTATGAGCGGCGGCAGTCGGGCCGCCAGCGCAACGGTCTCCTTCTCCACCTTCGTCGCGACGCCGTCTCTGCTTCTCGTCGCCGACGACTCGGGATGGGGCTGGCATGCGTGGTGGGAGGAGCCCCTGGCCGACCTCGGACTCGCGGCAACTGTCTGGGTCGCCGATGACGCCGGCCGACCCAGCGTAGAGCTGCTCTCGTCCTACTCTGCGGTTCTGTGGACCACCGGCTCCGGTTTCGCGATGGACCTTGGGGACGACGAGGACGCCCTGATGGCGTACCTGGACGACCGACGACGTTCATCACCGACTACCTTCACATCACGTCGTGGACCAACAGCGTCGGCCAGTACACGGTCGAGGGCGTCGACGGCGATGTGATCTCGGACGGGATGGTGCTGACGGAGCTCTACTACCCTCTCGGGAACAACGCTGAAGCCGTCGTCCTTGAGTCGCCATCCGAGACCATCTTCACGAGCACTTCCGGGGTCCAGGGTCTCAAGGTCGCCGAGAACGGCCACAAGATCGTGTTCACCACGTTCCCGTTCGAGGCCGTGAGTCTCGACGCCCCCACCCCGAGCAACCGGACCACGCTGCTCGACAGGATCCTGGGCTGGTTCGCGCCGGCGGTCGGTGTCGAGGAGTACGAGATGCACCGGCTTGCGATCACGCAGAATTTCCCGAACCCGTTCAATCCCGTGACGAAGATCGCCTACACGGTTCCGACCGGCGTGGAGCACGTCAAGCTCACGATTCTCGACCTGAACGGTCGCGTCGTGCGTTCGCTCGTCGACGAGGCGCTTCCCCCGGGACCGGCCCTTGCCGTCTGGGACGGGAAGGACGACGGAGGGCACCGTCTCGCGAGTGGTGTCTACTTCGCGAAGGTGAGCGCCGGGAGCGAGAGCGCGTTCACGAAGATGACGCTCCTGAAGTAGCAGCGGACTGGCACGCAGGCGTTTCCGCCTGAGGGGAGGGCCCGGGACACGCGTCCCGGGCCCTCTGTCGGTTCCTCCGGCACCGGCAGTGTCCGGACCGGAGATTGACCGCGGACCACCCGCACGCTACAATCGACCTGACAGACTCGCTGACGAGGGGCGCGGGGCACCCGTCAGCCGACATACCGAGGGCGGGGCCCGCCGGGTCGCGCCCTCTCTATCCCCCGACCCTGTGATCCCACGGAGGCTCACGCATGGACCAGCACCTGGAACTCTCGACGAGGCTCCGCGAGGCGGCAGACGGTGACGATTTCGTCGCGGTCGCGCTCGACGCCGAGGTCGACTTCATCAACCTGAGGTTTGCCGATCTGCTCGGCAGATGGCACCACGTCACGATCCCGGCCACCGCGTTCGACGCGAAGCTCTTCGAGATAGGGGTCGGTTTCGACGGCTCCAGCGTCTCCGGTTTCAAGTCGGTCGAGCGGGGCGACATGGTGCTCCTCCCCGACCCGACCACCGCGCTCGTCGACGACTACGGTGACCACACCGTCGTCTCCGTGATTGCCTCGGCCGGCGAGGCCGACACGAAAGAGCTCTTCTCTCTCGATCCGAGAACGATCGCCCGGAACGCGGAGGAAGTCCTCCGCTCCTCCGGGCACGCCGACGTCAGCCTCTGGAGTCCGGAGCTCGAGTTCTACATCTTCTCTGCCGTCGACTACGACGACGCGCCGAGCGGCTCGTTCTACGAGGTCGCCTCACATGAGGCCGGATGGCCCTCCTCCGACGATGCGGACGAGGACCTCGCCTACCGGATCCGTCCCGAGGGCGGCTACCAAGCGGTCCCGCCGTCGGACCGCTACTTCGATCTCAGGAACGAGATTTCGGCGCGCATGCTCGAGGCGGGAATCCCGGTGAAGTACCACCACCACGAGAACGGGCGGCCCGGGCAGCAGGAGATCGAGATCCACGCCGAACCGCTCCTCATCGCTGCCGATCACCTCATGCTCGGGAAGTACATCGTGCGGAACACCGCCGCGGATTGGGGCCTCGCGGCCACCTTCATGCCGAAGCCGGTCGCCGACCAGGCCGGAAGCGGTCTCCACCTCCACATTCGCCTCGTCAAGGACGACCGGCCCATCCTCCACGGCGACGACGGCTGCGCGGGACTCTCCTCCAAGGCGCTCTCGTTCCTTGGCGGAATCCTGACCCACGGAAGGGCCCTCGCCGCCATCACGTCTCCGAGCACGAACTCGTACCGCCGCCTGAGACCGGGCTTCGAGGCGCCCGTCGCGCTCTGGTTCTCGGCCGGCAACCGGAGCGCCGCGATCCGTATTCCCAAGTACGCGACCGAGCCGGCGATGAAGTCCGCCGAGTTCAGGCCCGCCGACGCCACGTGCAACCCTTACCTCGCGATGTCGGCGCTCATCGCCGCCGGACTCGACGGCATGGAGCGGGGCATCGACCCGAGGGAAGAGGGCTTCGGTCCGTTCGACGGGAACCGCGACGAGCGCGACTCCGGTCGCAGGCTCACCCCTCTCCCGACGTCGCTCGACGAGGCCCTGCACGAGCTCGGGAAGGGCGGCTCGTTTCTCTCGGACTGCATCCGACCGAGTACTCGCTCTACTTCGACTGCTGATCGCTGCGAGCGCCAACGCCGCGTCGACGAACACGAAGCGCCCCGGCCGAGGCCGGGGCGCTCTCTTGTTCTCTGTCGACCGCGGGGCTCGCTCGACCCGGTCGGCCCGGTGGGGCGTCAGGGTCGAAGCCGCGAGAGCATCCTGGGGAACGCGATCGTCTCGCGGATGTGCGGAAGCCCGCAGACCCACGTGACGAAGCGCTCGATGCCGAGGCCGAATCCGCCGTGGGGCACCGACCCGTATCGTCTGAGGTCGAGGTACCACTGGTACTCGTCGAGGGGCATGCCCTCTTCCTTCATGCGCGCCTCGAGCCTCTCTGCGTCGGTCGCCCGCTGGCCGCCGCCCACGATCTCGCCGTAGCCCTCGGGCGCGAGCATGTCGACCGAGAGCGTGACGGAGTCGTCGTCCGGATCGTCCTCCATGTAGAACGGCTTCACGCGCCTTGGGTATCGATGGATGAGGATCGGCGTCTCGAACTGCTGCGACAGCACCGTCTCGTCCTCGGCCCCGAAGTCTTCGCCCCACTCGAACGCGTGTCCGGCCTCGTTCAGGCGCCTGACCGCGTCCGTGTACGAGAGCCTCGGGAAAGGAGCCACGACCTTCGCCAGAGCCTCGACGTCCCGCTCGAGGATCGCGAGCTCGGAACCCCTCGTCTCGAGGACGTGGCGGGCGAGCTCGGCGACGAGCTCCTCCTGCACGTCCATGATGTCGTCCAGGTCGGCGTACGCGATCTCCGGCTCGATCTGCCAGAACTCGATCAGGTGCCTTCTGGTCTTGCTCTTCTCGGCGCGGAACGCGGGCCCGAAGCAGTAGACCTTCCCGAGCGCCATCGCCGTCGCTTCGTTGTAGAGCTGGCCACTCTGCGAGAGGTACGCGCTCTCGTCGAAGTACTTCGTCTCGAAGAGGGTCGTCGTTCCCTCGACCGCGTTCGGGGTCAGTAGCGGCGTGTCGACGAGCGTGTACCCGCGGGAATCGAAGTACTGTCGCGCGGCCGCGATGACCGCGGCGCGCACGCGCAGAATCGCGAACTGGCGCGGAGAACGGATCCACAGGTGGCGGTTGTCCATGAGGAACGCCGTCCCGTGCTCCTTCCGCGAGATGGGGTACTCGTCCGCCACGTGGACGATCTCGATGCCCGTCACGGAAAGCTCGTAGCCGCTGGGGGCGCGGGCGTCGGCCCGGACGGTCCCCGTCACGCGGAGGGAAGATTCGATTGGCAGCTCGTCGGCCGTTTCGAACACTTCGTCGCCGACGTCGGCCCGACTTGCGACGCACTGGATGAACCCGGTGCCGTCGCGCACCTGCAGGAAGAGAATCTTCCCGCTCGAGCGCTTTCCGGCGAGCCACCCCTCGAGGGTCGCCTCGCTGTCGACGTGCCGGCCGATCTCCTCGATGTAGTAGCGCTTCCTCACTCGTACCTCCGTCGCCGCGAAGTGCGCTCCGGGTTCTGCTAGGCGTCCTCGGACGCGGCCAGCCGCTCGATCGCCTCGTCCGGTCCGTCGACGAGCAGGACGTCTCCGTCCTCGAGGATGGCCTCGGGATCAGGGAGGAGCGTCGCGGGACCCGACCGCGCGTCGCACTCCGGCTTGATCACCGCCACGACGTTGAGCCCGTAGCGCTGACGGAACTTGATCGAAGTGAGGGTCTTCCCCCACATCTCTTCCGATGTTTCGATCCTGGCGAGATTCATGCCAGGCGACAGCTCCACGATGTCGACGAGACTCGGGGTTATCATCTGCAGAGCGAGACGCTTGGCCACCATCTCCTCGACGAGAATCACCTCGTCGGCCTGCACGAGCTTGAGGACCCTCGCCTCCTCCTCGGACGCCGCGCGCGAGATCACGCGGGCGATCCCGAACCCCTTGAGGATCGACGTCGTCAGCACGGCCGCCTGGAAGTTCTCGCCAATCGCAACGAGCGCCGCGTCGACCTTGTCGACGCCCTGCTTCAGGAGCGCATCGCGGCTCGTCGAGTCGAGCCTGACGGCCAGCGCCACCTCCTGTGCGATCGACTGGACCAGTCCCTGATCGACGTCGATGGCGATCACCTCGAAGCCCTTGCCCGCCAGCTCGCGGGCCACCGTGCGGCCCAGACGTCCCAGACCGACCACTGCGAACCGCTTCATGGAAGACCTCCATCCGGCGACGTCGGAGCCGAGAGCGGCCACGTCCGTCACCCGTGAGACGGCTACCCGATGACCACCCTCTCCTCCGGATAGTCGTAGTCGGGCGGTTCCGGTCTCTGACCGAGCGCAAGCGCAAGCGTCAGCGGACCGATGCGTCCCGTGAGCATGATGATCATGAGGACGATCTTCCCCACCGGCGACAGCGTCGCCGTGATGCCGGTGGAGAGCCCGACCGTCCCGAAGGCCGAGACTACCTCAAAGAGAACGTCGCTCAAAGTCAAATCCTCGACAATGAGGAGCACGAAGATGCCCGCGCTCACGACGAGGATCCCCATCGAGACAACGAGGAGCGCTTCCCCCACGACCCAGCGAGGCACGCGGCGCTTGAAGAGCTCGACGCGTCCGACCCTCCCGATCATCGAGCGGATCGACATCAACACGAGCGCGAAGGTCGACGTCTTCACTCCGCCGGCGGTGCCGCCGGGCGAGCCGCCGATGAACATCAGCGCCGCGAGTAGGAAGAGCGTCGGCAGCGCGAGCGCGGACGTCCGGACCGTGTTGAATCCCGCCGTCCTCGCCGTGACCGACGCGAAGTACGACGTCATGAGTTTCTCGCCGATCGGCTTTCCGGCGAGGATGCCGTCCCACTCGAGCCCGAGGAACGCGATCGTCCCGACCGCGAGGAGCGCGACGGTGGTCGTGAGGACGAGCTTCGAATGGAGCGACCATCGCGAGACCGCGCCGCCCGGCCTCGCCACGAGGACGCGCCTTCCGAGGACGTTCATGATGACCGGGAACCCAAGACCGCCGATCACGATCAGCGACGTCATGATCAGATTCACGGGGACGTTCGCCGAGTAGCGCTCGAAGCTCGTCGAGTAGAGCGAGAACCCCGCGTTGCAGTAGGCCGATATCGCGTGGAAGACCGAGTTCCACACGGCGTCGCCGATCCGCATGAAGTCGAGCCTCGTCTGGGAGAAGAGCAGGAGCGCACCTACGCCCTCCATCGCGAGGGTGAAGGTGATCATGTACCCGAGCGTCCGCCCCAGGCGGCCCACAGTCTCGAAGGTCATCACCCCGCGCAGGACCAGGCTCTCTCTCACTCCGAGGCCGCGCCTGACCATGAGGACGAAGAAGGCCGTGAGCGTGATGAGTCCCAGGCCACCGATCTGGATCAGCGTGAGGACGACTCCCTGTCCGAACCCGGTGAAGTGCCTCCCCGTATCGACCACGATGAGACCCGTCACACAGACGGCCGAGGTCGCCGAGAAGAGCGCGTCGATGACGTCGATGTCTCCCCGCACGGTCGCCTTCGGCGTCAGGAGGAGCAGGAAGCCGACGAGGATGACGAGGAGGAACGAGAGCATGACCGTACGGGCCGGGTGGATCTTGAACGAGGCTACCCGGCGGTTCGCATTGACCGCCTGCCCCAGGATCAGGAGGACGAGGTAGATCTGGAGGACGATGATGTAGCCCTTGGTGAGCGACAGGATGCTCCGGGATTCCAGGAAGGCCGGAAGCCAGCCTCTGCCCGAGAGATGCGCGACGAGGAGGAATTGCGCCAGGATGAGCCCGAGAACGACAAGACCGGGCCACCTGGCACGCAGGTAGGCGAGCCGCTT
>JALGVN010000232.1 GCA_025774645.1 bacterium | reverse complement strand
GAACGAGAACTCCGTTCCGAAGAGACCGTCGCCAACGAAGCCGCGCTCCCGCGCGGCGGCGATCGCGATCTCCAGGCGCTTCACCGCGAGGGGGTACTCGGCCCGGACGTAGAAGTAGCCTTCGTCCGCACCGATCGCGAACGCGGCGATCGCGAGCCCCTCGAGGACGGAGTGCGGGTCGCCCTCGAGGATGCTCCTGTCCATGAACGCACCGGGATCGCCCTCGTCCGCGTTGACGATGACGTACTTCTTCTCGCCGGGCGACTTCTTCGCGAGACCCCACTTCACGCCGGTCGGGAATCCCGCGCCTCCGCGGCCGCGGAGGCCCGACTCTTTCACCTGCTCGATGACGTCGTCGGGGGTCATCGACGTGAGCGCCTTCTCGAGCGCCGCGTAGCCGCCGGTCTCGATGTACTCGTCGATCGACTCGGGGTCGATCCGGCCGGCGTTCCTGAGGACGAGCCTCACCTGCTGGTCGTAGTAGGCCTCGTCGGGAAGGTCTCTGCCCTCCGCGCGGACGAGCCAGTCGTCGACGGGTTTCCCGCCGACCAGATGCTCCTCCACGATCCGCCCGACCTGCTCGGCGGTGACCCCGCCGTAGGTCTGCCTTCCCTGACCCGGCATGTCGACGTCCACGATCGGCTCGTTGTAGCACATCCCGACGCACCCCGTGCGTCGCAGACGTACGTCGAGCTTCCTCGCCGCAATCTCGCGCTCGAGAGCGGTCATGACCTCAGCGGCGCCTGCGGCGATCCCGCAGCTCGAAAGACCGACCGTCACCTGGGCAACGGATCCGGAATCCGCCATCTCTCCCTCTTCACGACTTGCGCCGCGCGGGTCTCTACCCGCCCGGCGCGCCCGAGGTCCGTGCGAACGGACGAAGGCCCGCTCGCCTACTTCCCGCGCTTCCTCACGATCTGCCGCGCCTCGTCGGGCGTGAGTCGGCCGAACGTGTCGTCTTCGATCATCATGACGGGGGCCAGACTGCAGCAGCCGACACAGGCGACGGACTCGAGGGTGAACTCCCCGTCGGGCGTCGTCTCCCCGTCCCGGATGCCGAGCTCCGCGCAGAGCGCGTCGGTGATCGTCGTCGCCCCCTGCACGTGGCAGGCGGTGCCGTGGCAGACCCTCGCGACGCGCTTCCCCGCGGGCTTCAGCCTGAACTGCGAGTAGAAGCTCGCGACGCCGAAGACCTGCGACGCGGGAACGCCGGCGCGCTCGGCGACTCTCTCCATCACGTCGGACGGCAGGTACCCGACCTGCGCCTGCACCTTCTGGAGAATCGGGATCAGGGATCCCGGCCGTCCCGCGTACCGTTCCGCGACCTCGTCCACGATCGCGAGATTCGGGTTCGCGCCCACGTTGGGAGAGGTAGTCGCCCCCATCTCTGCTCCTCGATCGAGCCGCGTTCGCGGCTCTCTTCCGCGCTGGGCGTCCGCGCCCGCCGCTCGCTAGATGTTCAGGGCCCTCGCGCAGTCGCCGAAGTAGAACGACGACTCCCGCTCGACCCTCTCGGGCGAGTCGGACGCGTGGACCGCGTTCTCGGTCTTGCTGTTCCCGTAGAGCGCGCGGATGGTCCGCGGCGCCGATTCGGCCGGATCGGTCGCGCCGACGAGCGCCCTCAGCTTCGCGATCGCGTCGTCCGCGCGCAGCATGAGGCCGATCGTCGTGCCGGAGGTCATGAAGTCGAGGAGCGGCTCGAAGAACGGCTTCCCCTCGTGGACCTCGTAGAGACCGGCCGCCTCCTCGCGGGTGAGCCTCCGCGACGCCGCGCCGAGGATCTCGAATCCCTCCCGCTCGATCTCCGTCACGATGCCGCCGACGTGCCCCTCGGCGAACGCCCTCGGTTTGACGATGAGGAAGGTCGTCTCCATCTCACTCCCCTTCGAGGGCCTGCCTGGCCGCCTCGCGCCCCACGTTCAGGGCCTTCTCGTTCGCGAGCTCGGTCCCCTTGGGCACCCTGGCGAGCACCGCCGAGCGGAGGCTGGACCAGCTCACGGCCTGCGTGAGCTCGCCGATCGCCCCGAGCGCGACGACGTTCGCGAAGAGCTTCCGCCCGCACTGCTCGATCGCGAGCATCGTGAACGGAATCTCGATCGTCCCCGGCCGGTCGACCTTCTCCACCAGGTACGAGTCGATCACGAGCATGCCGCCGTCCTTCAGGGACCCGACGTACTCGTCGAGGGCAGGCTGGCTCATGGCCAGGAGGACGTTCACCTTCGTCGCCTTGGGGTAGTCGATCTCGGTGTCCGAGATCACCACGTCCGTCTTGCTCTTCCCGCCCCGCGCCTCCGGGCCGTAGCTCTGTGTCTGGACGGCGTTCTTCCCGTCGTAGACCGACGCCGCCTCCGCCAGGAGCTTCCCCGCCAGCATGAGACCCTGACCTCCGGCGCCCGACAGCCTGATCTCGTACCTCGCAGACTTCTCGCTCATCGGCTCGCGAAACTCCTATTCGGCCTTCGCGTTCAGGCGTTCGGCCGTCTCGTCGAAGGACTTGAGGATCGCCCTTACGCGCTCGACGGCCGACGGACTCGTCGTCAGACGCTCCGCCAGCTCGTCGTACGCCTGTATGAACTCCGGAAGCTCGCGCTCGACGATGACGCCGCGCGTGAACTTCCCCTCGAGCTCCCAGGGCTCCATCGTCTCCGCCTTCGCCACCGGTACCGAGTTCTCCTTCATCCAGCGGAGCATGTCGACCGGCGAGGCGTGCTTGTTCAGGCGCCCGTAGCTCGTGTAGCAGTTCGAGACGGCCTCGACCACGGAGAATCCCCTGTGGAGGATGGCCCTCTCGATGAGCCGGTCGAGCTCCTGCGCGTGATAGACCGACGAACGCGCCACGAACGTCGCTCCCGCTCCCGCCGCGAGCGCCGCCACGTCGAAGGCCTGCTCGACGTTGCCGTACGGCGCCGTCGTACCGCGCTTCCCGCGTGGAGTCGTCGGCGAGTACTGCCCGCCCGTCATCCCGTAGATGTAGTTGTTCACGACGATGGCCGTCATGTCGATGTTGCGGCGGCAGGCGTGGATGAAGTGGTTGCCGCCGATCGCGAGCGCGTCTCCGTCTCCCATGGCGGCGATGACGGTGAGGCTCGGCCTCGCGAGCTTGACCCCCGTGGCGAAGGCGAGCCCGCGCCCGTGCGTCGTGTGGAGCGTGTTGAAGTCGACGTAGGTCGGGAGGCGGCCCGTGCACCCGATCCCCGAGACGACGGCGACGTCGTTCTTCTCGACGCCGAGCCTCGCGATCGCCCGGGTCATGGCACTCATGACGATGCCGAGTCCGCAGCCGCCGCACCACACGGTCGGGAGCTTCTTGCTCGGGCGCAGGAATGTCCGTGCGGCCTCGATGGCCTCGCTCATCTCCCCGTCTCCTTCAGCACGAAAGCCGTGATGTCGTCCGGCTCGAAGAGGTGGCCGTCGACGCGGCCGACGTGCCTGACCGGCACGTCCCCGCAGACGGCCCGCTCGACCTCGAGCACGAGCTGCCCCAGGTTCATTTCCGGTACGACGATGAGCTCGAGACTCCCCACAAGCTCCCGCAGGCGCTTCGTGGAGAACGGCCAGATCGTCTTCGTGCGGAGGAGCCCGGCCTTGACCCCCTCCTCGCGGAGCGCGCGCACCGACGACTTCGCCACGCGCGCGGTCGAGCCGTACGCGAAGAGGAGGACGTCGGCGTCCTCCGTCATGAACTCCTCGTAATCGGCCAGGTCGTCGGCGGCGTCCTCGATCTTGTCGACGATCCACCTGATCTTCGTGTCCACCTCGTCGGCCTTCATCGTGGGGAACCCGCGCT
>JALGVN010000231.1 GCA_025774645.1 bacterium | reverse complement strand
GCGGACTCGCGCGGGGCATCGACACGGAAGCGCACGGGGGAGCGCTCGAGGTTGGCGGGACGACGGTCGCCGTCCTCGGTTCGGGGCTCGACCGCGTGTACCCGCCGGAGAACGCCGGGCTCGCCGACCGCATCGCGGAAGGGGGCGCCGTGGTCTCCGAGTTTGCGATGAACCAGCAGGCGAAGCCGGGGCTCTTCCCTCAGCGAAACCGGATCATCGCCGGCCTGTCGATCGGCCTCGTGGTCGTCGAGGCCGCCGGGCGCAGCGGGGCGCTCATCACTGCCGCCAGAGCGCTCGAGCAGGGACGCGAGGTCTTCGCCGTGCCGGGTCCGATCGACGAGCCGCAGTCGCGGGGACCGAACGGGCTCATCAAGGCGGGCGCGAAGCTCGTGGAGGACGTCGAGGACATCCTGGACGAGCTCGAGACCGCCTGGGGTCCCTTCGGGAGAGAGCCCGCGACGACGGGCGAGCCTCCGTCCCCGGACCGGCAGACTGGAACGGTCGGGGGCCGTCCGGCCGACGCCTTGGCCGGTCTTCTCTCGCTCACGCCGATTACGGCCGACGACATCGCCGCGCGGCTCCGCGTCCCGGTGCCGGAGGTTCTGGCGACTCTGCTCGAACTCGAACTCGCTGGGAAGGTGGACTCGTGCCCTGGGGGACGCTACATTCGGGGAAGGCGAAAGAGCGCCCTCGTGACGGAGAGGGAGAGATGACGGAGTCGGACGAGCGCGCACGGGTCGCGATCGCGAGGTGCGGGAGCTACGATCTCTCCGAGGTCGAGCGCGCCGTCGATGACGTGCTGGAGCCCTTCGGCGGCATGGGGAGCTTCGTTCGCCCCGGCCAGAATGTGCTCCTGAAGCCCAATCTCCTCTCGGCCAAGGACCCCGAGCGCGCGATCACGACGCACCCGTCGGTGCTCGAGGTTCTTGCGGCGCGCGTGCGGGAGGCGGGCGGATCGCCGCTCATCGGCGACAGCCCCGGAGGGGCCATCCGCGGCATCGACCGGGTCTGGGAGAACACGGGGATGCAGGACCTGTCCGAGCGGACGGGAGTCCCGCTCGTCTCCTTCGAGGCGTCGGGTTCTGTGGAGACCCGGGGCGAGCTCGGCACGTACATGATCGCGCGTCCCGTCCTCGACGCCGACGTCATCGTGAGCGTTCCCAAGATGAAGACCCACGTGCTCGTCCTCTTCACCGGCTGTGTCAAGAACATGTACGGGTCGATCCCCGGGTTCGGGAAGGGAAGGCTCCACAGCGTCGCGCCGAGACCGGGTCCGTTCGGCCGCATCATCGCGGACGTCCACGCCCTCGTGAGGCCGGCGATCAACATCGTGGATGCGGTCCTCGCGATGGAGGGGGACGGCCCGTCGGGTGGAAGCCCCCGGAAGGTCGGGGCGATCCTCGCGGGGACCGACCCGGTCGCCGTCGATTCGGTCCTCGAGGGCATGATCGGGATCCGCGAGGGACGGGCTCCCGTGACGAGGGCGGCGGTCGCGAGGGGGCTCGGAGAGATGCGCCGCGGCGAGATCGAGATCGTCGGCGCCGAGCCCTCGTCGTTCGACCTCGCGGGCTTCAAGCTCCCGCGGACGGGGCTCCTGAACCTCATCCCGTCACCGGTCGTGCGGGCGCTTCGTCCGTGGATCTGGGTCTACCCCGAGATGTCGAAGGAGCGGGGGTGTCAGGGCACGGACTGCGCGCTCTGCGTGCGGAGCTGTCCCGTGAGCGCGATCAGCATGCGGGACGGGACGCCGTACGTCGACCGGAAGTCATGCGTCGAGTGTCTCTGCTGCCACGAGGTCTGTCCGCACGACGCGGTGCAGGTCAGGCTCTCGTGGCTCGCGAAGAAGTTCTCCTAGAGAGGTGAGCGTGGCGCGCGAGAGGAAGATCACCTTCGGCCACCGCCTGGAGTACGCGGGCGTGAGGGTCGCGCAGGGTCTCATCTGCGCGCTCCCGGCGGGCGCGGCGCGTGAGCTCGGCGCCGGCCTCGGGAGCCTGGCGTACTCGCTCGGGATTCGGAAGGAGGTCGTTCTCGACCACCTCCGTCGGGTCTTCGTGGATGATCGATCGGAGGCCGAGCTCGACGCGATCGCGCGCGAGTCCTACCGGAACTTCGGCAGGATGACCTTCGAGTTCGGCCGGTTCTCGCGGCTCGACCGCCGGGAGATCGGGTCGAGCATCACGCTGTCGGGACACGAGCACCTGAAGGCGGCGCTTGACCGTGGGAAGGGAGCCATACTCGTCGCCGGCCACTTCGGGAACTGGGAGCTCGCGTCGACGATGGCCGCGATGGGCTACCCGGTCACGCTCCTCGTGGGCGAGCAGCACAACATCCTGGTCGATCGACGGATGAACGCGCTCCGTGCGCGGTTCGGCGTGGAGATCGTGCCGGTGACCGGGAGCCTGATGGGCATTCTCCGCGCGCTCAGGAAGAACCGGATCGTGGCGATGCTGTCGGACCAGGACGCCGGGAAGGACGGCATCTTCGTCGACTTCCTCGGGCTGCCGGCGTCGACCCCGTACGGTCCCGGCAGGTTCGCGGCAAGGACCGGCGCGCCGGTTCTCCCCGGGCTCGCGCTCAGGCACGGGAAGGACCGCCACGAGCTCATCGTCTGTCCGCCTGTCGAGCAGCCTCCCGACGGCGCCTCCGACGAGGAGGCCGCTCACGCCTACACGCAGGGGTACACCTCGGTCTTCGAGCGATACATCCGCGAGTACCCCGAGCAGTATTTCTGGATGCACCGAAGGTGGAAGACGCGGCCTGAGCCCGAGACGGGCTAGGGACGCAGAGAGGGCGGCCGGCCCGCGCCGCATGCGAAGAGGGGAGTCGTCTTGCGACGGCTCTCCTCTTCGCGTCCGTGCGGGGGTCAGCGACCCCAGGGCTCTCTCTAGCTGCTCCAGCCCACGTAGACCCCGAATCCCCACAACGCGTAGATGTTCTGGCCGGTGAGCGGGTAGTGGAAGTCGGCGCCGATGAGCGTCCCGTTCGCCGTGACGTACTCGAAGGCGGGGTTGATCCAGATGCCGTTCCGCGCGCTGTCCGGCAGCGTGGTCCGGGCGGCCTCGACGTCGTAGTCGCTCCCGAAGTAGCCGTCGGCATCGAACCTGAGCTGCATACGCTCGTTCAGGTAGTGAGTGTATCCGAGCATGAAGTGGATCTCGTCCCCGGGCGTGACCTTCTGCGTCTCTCCGCCCTCCTCGACCTCGGCCGTCCCCCGAAAGCGGTAACCCGCGATGCCGTAGAAGAGCCCCGACCGCGTCGGCCAGTCGACGGCGACCGCCGCGTCGACGTCGTACTGCCCCGTTCCCGTGGGGCGCTCGCCCGGGTCAGGCCGGTCGGTCCCGGTCGGGAACTTGACGGAGAGAAGCCCTGCGATCGCCGGCTGGGCCTTGAACATCCACTGGACGTAGGTCCACGTGTCGCCGACCCCGACGGCGTCCTCCTTCACGATCTCGTCACTCCCGTTGAGGAGCTCCGTTCTCGGCATCATGAGGCGAGGGATGATGCCGACCTCGATCCGGTCCGTGAAGCTGTAGTAAAGGTCGACCGGGATCGTGGTGATCCCGACCGACTCGCCGTTCCGAAGATCCACGCTGTTCCCGTCCTCGTCGTACTCCCTGTCGGCGCTGAGATAGTACAAGTACGCGTCGAGGCCGAACGTCCTGGCCCCGTGCGTGGTGGCGGTCCTGCGAGTGTAGAGGACGTCGTAGGCCGCGGCGCTCCCCGCGATGGACAGTACGAGCGCGACCGCCTGAACGCCCGGGATGATCCGTCTCATGTCGCGTCTCCTCGTTCAGTGCTCGGAGTTCGAGCCGA
>JALGVN010000046.1 GCA_025774645.1 bacterium | reverse complement strand
TGCACGTCTATGACAAGATTGGACCGCTGCCCATCGACGGTACGGACGATCCTTCGCTCAGCCCTGTCGTTGACATGTCCGCCGTTCTCGACGGCGACCACTTCGTCGTGACGGCGTCCGGCCTGGACATCGCGCTCGGAGAGGGCGACTACTGGATCGGCATCACCCCGATCGCCCCGATCTCGTACATGGGTGACGCAAGCGCGTCGTACGACGTGTACGCGTTCCCGCCGCCGGCGATGTGGTTCAACTTCAACCCGGGCCTCGACTCGTCGATCCTGATCGAAGGTCTCCCCGGCTCGACGCCGGTGGAGTCGGCGACCTGGGGAGAGATCAAGGCTCTGTATCGCTAGTGAGATCGTTCTCAGCATAGGTTCTCTGGACACGGGCCGCCCCCCGCGGGCGGCCTTTGTCCGGAGGCGAGTTTGACGAACACAGGCGGTCACGACCCCGGCCCCACGGGCGACGGACGAGAGCTCGCCGGAGCCGGATTCACTCACAAGGAGATGAGAAGCATGAAGGCCACGAGTCTCGCACTGCTGATGGCATCGGTCGTGCTCTCAGGAACCGCTCAGGCCGAGGTCACGTTCGAGATCATCGACGTCGGGTACGCGACCGACATCTCCGCCGACGGCTCGGTCGTCGTCGGAAACACCGAAGGCCAGTACGAGCCGTTCCGCTGGACCGCAGACGGCGGGATACAGATCCTCGCGGCCGGCGGCGGAGCCGGCTCGCCTGACGTTTCGTGGGACGGCACCAAGGTGTCCGCGAGCATCCCCGGGGCCGACGGGACGTACTGGACCCAGGGCCGCTGGACGCTCGGACTGGGCTGGGAAGAGACGATGCCGCCCCCGCCGCCGGACGGGACTCCCATGAGTGACTCCTACGGCTCGGCGTGGGGTCTTTCGGACGACGGAAGCACCGTGGTCGGGCTCTACTGGCGCTCGGGACACCCGGGCGGAAGCGCCCACGGCAGCACGTGGACCAGGGAGACCGGGGCGCTCGGCCTGGGAAGCAGCGGTGGGAACAGCCGCGCCAACGATGCCAACGAGGACGGATCCGTCATCGTCGGGTGGGATGAGTCCGACTTCGGACACTGGCAGCCGACCGTCTGGGTCGACGGCGTCAAGACGATCCTCGCCGAGGACGAGGCCTTCTGCGAAGCGTCCGCGGTGCTGCCCGACGGGTCCGTGGTCTTCGGACAGGCGCTCGACGACTCGACCAGCCTTCGGGTCGCGGCGAGGTGGATCTGGAACGGGACATCGTGGGACGAGGATCTCCTGGGCGCGCTCCCGGGACTGCACCCGAACTTCGGCATGGCCCTCTGCTACGACGCAACGACAGACGGCAGCGTCATCGTCGGCTACAACCGGTTCTCGAATCCGGGGGACGCGACGGGGTTCATCTGGACCGAAGACACCGGCGTCATCGATGTGGAGGACTACCTCGAGGACAACGGAGTCACGGTCCCGTTCGATATCAACATCCTCTCGCTTCAGGCGATCACACCGGACGGCTCGATCATCGTGGGTATCTGCAGCGACATCTACCCCCCCTACACCGCCCGGTGGTTCTTCATTCATACGCAATCCACGGGCATCGAGGACGCGGGTTCCGAGCATGTAGTCTCGCGCGTGCGCGCGTACCCTAACCCGACGCACGGCGCGACGACGCTGTCCCTCAACATTCCCGAGAGCGGCCGCGTCGAGCTCGACGTGTACGACGTCAGTGGCAGACACGTGAAGCAACTGCTGGCCGGTCCCGTCGAAGCCGGCACGCACGAGGTTCACTGGGACGGAAGGGACGCATCCGGCGTCGCAGTGGCGTCCGGCATCTACTTCTGCAGGCTCACGAACGACGATCATCGCGAGACACGGAAGATCACGGTCCTGAAGTAACGGGGCGGCCGGGACCGGAGCATCCGGATGCCGGCAGAGCCCATTACTCACTCAAGGAGTTGGGGAACATGAAGATCGTCCAGTTCATTCTGCTCATCGGAGCACTCGCCGTCTGTGGGACCGCGCAGGCCGAAGTCACGTTCGACATCGTCGACGTCGGTTATGCGACGGACATCTCGGCGGACGGCACGGTCGTCGTCGGGAACACGCAGGGCGCGTACGAGACGTTCCGATGGACGGAGGAGGACGGCATGGTCCCCCTCGGCCTGGCGTCCGTGCCTGTCTTGGGAGTCGGTGCCGGCACACCCGATGTGTCGGACGACGGCACGCAGGCCTCAGCCACGATCCTGGGACGCGACAGCACGTACGTGACCGTCGGAATCTGGACGCTTGGAGCGTGGTGGCAGGAGATGATGCCGCCGACCCTGCCCGATGGCGGGATCATCGACAACGCGTACGGCTCGGCGTGGGGCCTCTCGGGCGACGGCACCACCGTCGTCGGCCTCTACTGGCGACCGGGACACGGTGGACCGGGCGGAGACGGCGTCGCGCACGCCTGCAAGTGGACCGTGGACGGCGGGATGGTTGACCTCGGAAGCGCGGGCGGGAACAGCCGCGCCAACGCCTGCAGCTACGACGGCTCGGTCATCGGCGGGTGGGCCGCGTCCGACGTCGGCGTCTGGCAGCCGACGGTGTGGGTCGACGAGGAGATGACGGTCCTCCAGGAGAGCGACGCGATGGCCATGGTGAACACGGTCAACTACGACGGCACGATCGTCGGCGGGCAGGCCTACGACGACTCGCTCTCGATCTCGGTGGCCACGCTCTGGCGCTGGAACGGATCATCCTGGGACGAGAACCGACTCGGCGTGCTCCCGAACACCTTCCCCCACTACGGCTCGGTGACCTGTAACGACATGACTCCGGACGGCAGCAAGGTCGTCGGGTACAACGCCTACGACTGGACGCAGTCGACCGGGTTCATCTGGACGGAAGAGACGGGGATGTTCGACGTGGAGGACTACCTCAACGACAACGGAATATTCGTCCCGACGTCGTTCACGATCCAAACGCTCACCGGCGTTTCGGACGACGGCCAGACGATGGTCGGCATCGGAAGGGACACGATGCCACCGTGGAACGGCAAGTGGTTCATCATCCGCTCGACGTCGACCGGGATTGCCGACGGTCCGGACACGCCGGACGAGGCTCAGGTCGTCTCCCGCGTGCGCGCGTATCCGAACCCGACGCGTGGAACGACCACGCTCTCGCTGAATCTGCCCGAGAGCACTCGTGTCGACCTCGAGATCTACGACATCAGCGGAAGGCTCGTGCGTCGCCTCGTCGACGGAACGGTCGAGGCGGGAGCGCACGAGGTTCGTTGGGACGGGAAGGACGTTTCGGGCACGAACGTGGCATCCGGCATCTACTTCTGCCGCCTCGCCGCCTTCGGGCACGAGGAGACGACGAAGATCACCGTCATGCGGTAACCCCGACGACGGCCGGCCGAGACGGGCGGCCGAGGTCGACGGTCAATCGCGGTGACGACACGCCGGTCGGGCCGGCAACCCGCTGGGGCAAGCGATTACAATACGCAATTGAGACTGAGTCCCCAGATTGCAGCAGCGACCGACGAACTCCCCCCGGGTATCGCCTGGGGGGAGTTGTTATCCGGGAACCGTGTGGGCCTGGGGCGGGCGCGCGGAGCCGGCCTACGCCGGACGCGCCTCGGAACCTCACGGCAGGTCGATCGCGAGCTCCGCGACGAAGAGGAGCGTGCGGTCGCGGTTCTCGAGGAAGTTGCCGAGGAGGTACTCGAGGTCGGGCTCGACCGGGGCGTCGTACACGACCTCTCCCCCGACGGCGATCACGACGTCCTCGTCGAGACGGAACATGTCGGGGTGAACCACGACCCGGAACGCGCCCACGCGCGACACGTCGACGTCGACGCGGTTCGCCGAATACGACGCGCGTGCGAGGGCCGAGGGCCTGTCGCGCTTGAAGATGAAGTGGTTCTCCGGCGGCGGCATCGCCCCGAAGAGCGTCACGTTCTCCCCGTCCCGCTCGACCGTCAGCGTGAAGTCGTCGCCGCGCTCGATCGTCCCCTTCCACTCGTTCAGTGCGTCCATGTCGGGGACGTCCATGGCGTCGGCACCGACGATGACGTCGCCCGCCAGGAGCCCCATGTTCTGCGCCGGGTAGTCACCCTCGACAACCAAGTCGATGAGGACCCCCGCTCCCTCATAGTCCCAATCGGGCTGGAACCCCACCGTGATGCGGTCGCTGACGAGCGCGGCGTTGTGGTCCTGGTGCCAGGGCGCGGCCTCGTCGCGCGTCACCTCGTCGATCGCGAACCACCGGCACCGGCCGAACTCCTTCCCCGCCGTCTCCCAGACGATCGTCGTCGGGAACGGGTCGCGGGGGTGCCGGTCGAGGAACCGCGCGACTCCCGGAATCTCGTCCCTGACGTCATCGAAGTCGTGCTCGCCCTTCATCTCACGGTAGAGGATGTCCCCACCCGCAGCCTGTGCCATCCGGATCGTCGCGCGCATCTTCGCCGACGGGTAGACCCCGTCGTCGAACGTCGTCGTCGCGTAGGTCGGCGTGTTGGCGAGATTCGGGGCATAGGTCGCGAGGTCCCCGTCGAGGCTCCCGACGCCCATGTGACCGTTCAGCGCCACGAAGGCCGCGTAGTCGTCGGGACCGGTCATCGCGTGCGCGAACCCCGCGGACGCTCCGTCTGAGAACCCGGCCATCCACACACGGTCGTCGTCGACGTTGAGCTCGCGCTTCGCGGTGCGGATCAGGTTCCTGATGTTCGCCATCCCGACCTCGTCCCACCAGGTCGCGCCGGCTTGGCCGAACGGGAAGAGTGCGATCCATCCCTGCTCCTCGGCGAGCCACGCGAGTTCGTTCTCCTCAACGTGGCCGAGGGGATCGTCGGCCACGTCGGCCGTGCCGACCCCGCCGTGGAGAACCACGAGGAGCGGCACCGGAATCTCGGGGTCGTAAGTCTCCGGAACGACGAGCACCCACGGCCGCTCGACGGTGTCGATGCACACGGTCGTACGAAGGACGGGAACGCCCGGGTCGTACACCTCGGGGAAGCTCATGCCCTCGATGCGCGCGGCGACCTCGGTCCAGTCCGGACCCTCGTCGAGCACGCGCGCGAGGAGACCGTCCCGTTCGGCGACATCGTCCGCCCCGAGGAGGGCGTCGAGGTCCTCCTCCCAGCCTGCCGACGCCGGGAACGTGGTCGCCAGAAGGACGGCGCAGAACAGCATGAGCGTGGCCGGACGGCCGACCGCGTGAGCCTGGAACCGCATCAATCGCCTCCGCTTCCGTCCGCGACGCGGACCGCGTCGCAGATGCAGGTGAACTCTGTCCCGCTCTGTTCGTTGTGGAGCTGCTCCTCCCTCGCGCCGGGGAGAGAACGACCGCCGGCGCGGGTCGACTCCTCCTGCGTCACCGGCTGATGGACCTCGACGGAGAAGACATTCTGCAAGAAGAAGAGCCCGAGGAACGAGATGAGGGCGGCGATGACCGGCGTGACGATCCATCCCGCGATGATCCTCCCAAGCACCGGCTTCCTGATCCCGCTCACTCCTCTCTTCACGAAGGCGATGCCGAGCACGGCGCCGATTACCGCCTGGGAGCTCGACACCGGGACGAGAGGAATCGGCGGCAGGTTGTGCGCGATGAGCCAGCTCTCGAGACCCTCCGACGCGAACATGAAGAGGACGAGCGCCTCTGCGACAACTACGACGAACGCCGTCACCGGCGTGAGCTTGTAGAGTCCCTCGCCCACCGTCATCATCACCCTGTGCGAGTACGTGGCGACGCCGACGGCGATGGCGACCCCGCCGACCAGGAAGAGCTGCTGCGCGGACGTGACGTGGAAGACACCGAGGATCTCGACCGACGTCTCCGGCACGGCCGGGACGAAGACGCCGACGACGTTCGCAATGTTGTTCGCCCCAAGCGCGTACGCGCCGATCGCGCCCGCGATTACGAGCCCGAGCCTGGTGGCTGCGTCGAGCTCGAGTATGTGGATGTTGAGCTTCTCGGGAAGACGCCTGATGAGAATGTAGAGGCCGGCCGCGAAGATCGCCGCGAGGATCGGGCAGACCGCCCACGTCGTCACGATCTTCACGAGCGTCGCGGTGTCGGTCTGCGACCCGGTGAAGAGGTTCCACCCGAGGATGCCGCCTACAATCGCAGTCGAGACGGAGACCGGCAGACCCGAGCGCGTCATCCAGAGGACGGCGAGCGCCGCGGCGAGCGCTACCATGAACGACCCACCGAGAGCGTTGATCGAGCCGAGATCGCCAAGCGTGCCCGTGGTGCCGGCGCCCGAGATGACCGCGCCGAGGATCACGAAGACCCCGCACACGATCGCGGCCGTGCGGAAGCGCACCATGCGCGTGGCGACGGCGGTGCCGAACACGTTCGCCGCGTCGTTCGCGCCGAGCGACCAGCCCAGGAAGAGACCACTCGAGAGGAAGAGAGGGAGCATCCGTCCGCCTTCCGGAATGAACGACTACGTCGAGCGCTTGATCGCGGAGATGGCGAGGCGCTCGCTGACGTTCTCCGCCTCGTCCGCGACCGAGTCAATGTGCTGAACGAAGTTCGACAGGTGGATCTTCCGGCTGAGGTCCAGGTCGTGCTCGAAGATCCGGCGCCTGAGCTTCTCTCCGACCTGATCGGCTTCCTTCTCCCAGAAGGAGACCTTGTGCGTGTAGTCAGAGACCGAGCTGCCACTCCTGAAGAACGACCTGATCCCGCTCACGAGTTCCTGGACCGCGCGGCTCCCGAAGTCGGCGAGCTCGAGGTAGTCGGCGTTGAGATCGTCGGGGATGTCCGGCTCCTCGACTGAGAACTGCGTGAGCGCAGCCTTCGCGCTGTTGATGACAACGTCCGTGTGCTCGAGGATGCCGAGGACGTCGCCGCGGGACTCCGGAATGAGCGTCTCGAGATAGAGCTGCCTCTCGATCTCGTGCCGGAGATTGTCGGCGTGCTTCTCGAGCTCCGTCACCTGCCGGCACCGCGCCTCGAACTCCTCCACCCTGCCCTCCAGGTAGTTCCTGATTCCCTCGAGGAAGAGGAGGCCCACCTCGCTCGTGTGGCTGAGAAACTCGTCGATCTTGACTTCCAGGAGTTTGGTCTTTCCGAAGAGAGTGGCCATGGCGTGTGTCCCCCGCTCGTGCTACCCCCCGAGTCCCGCGTGGTTCTAGCCGGCCACGGGCTCGTCAGTTAGCCGCGAATACGTCAGATTGCCTAGGATAGCGGCGAATTGACCCGCGTTCAAGAGGAGTCTGAGCGTGCAAGACTCGGCCCGATACCGAGCGAGAAGATCCCGTCAGCCCTCTTCACGGGGCACCGCGCGACGGTGAGTCAACTCCCGGGATCGCGGTTCCTGAGCAAGACAGAAGAGAGCATCTCGAGGGCCAAGGGGCTGCTGCGGGTGAGAGCGGGAGGACGGGGAGGCTGATCGGCCTGATCACAGGAAACTGGTCCCAGGCGGGAGCTTCACGGCGGTGGATTCCAGGCGGTCACCGCACGGTCACGGCCGCTTGGGATCGCGTCTGTCGAAGCAGTACTCGCAGTACTCGTAGCCCTCTCCGAACGCCTGGTCAAGGTCGTCCGGCTCGAAGCCGACCGCGGCCCCTCGCGCGAGGATGTCGTCCATGAGACAGTCCTCGCAGTCCGCGTGCCAGCGGTCGTGAACGATCTTCTTCTCCTCGTCGCCGAAGTACCGCCGGTCGCCGAGCTCCCTAATCTGTACTGCCATCCATCCCTCCGGTAGTGAAAACGGTTCTCCGGCCGCCTGACGGCGTCCGGACCCGGATCGCGTAGTGTTGCCAAATCCGGCGTTTAGATGCGTCGAAGTGAACATGGGTTCATCCGGCGACAGGATTTCAAGCGGATTATCCGCGGACTTCGTCCCCATTCCGTTCCTTGCCGAACCCCCCAAAACGTGCTAGATTCATGCTGAGTTGAGTTTGAACCCTGCGGCGGTCGGGTCCGGACATCACGGGCTGGCCGCCGACCCGTTCCGGAGTCCTGAGGGAGGACAGAGATCATGAGAAGTGGAACCGCGTTGCTCGTTCTGATCGCCGCCTGCGCGGCCCTGGTCCTGGCCGGCTGCGAGGCCCGGCAGGAAGGGGCCGAGGGAGAGATTCCGACCGACGGTACCGAGATCGTCTACGCCTCCAACACAGGCGAGGGAGCGGCGTCCGGCGGCTGCGCCGAGATGTCCGAGGGCTGCGCGAGCTCGTGCGACAAGGCGAGTTCCGAGGAAGGGTGCATGAAGCCCATCTCCGCCTCCGCCGCAGAGGGTGGCGCGGAGGTGACGACCGCGGAGAGCACGGGCGGAGGATGCCCGTACGCGGAGAAGGCCGCGGCCGACAAGGCGTCGGCGGAGAGCAACTGCGGTGGCTGCCCGGGCGCGGCGATGATGAAGGCGAGCGCGGCGGATGCCGACGCGATGCTCGATCTCGTGTGCGGCATGACCGCGACCGACGACTCCGAGTTCTCCTCGCAGCACGGCGAAGCGACGTACTACTTCTGCTCCGGCGACTGCATGGACAGCTTCGCGGGCGATCCCGGGAAGTACATCCACTAGGCTCGCTGCAGGCCCGCCGGCTGAGCCGGCAGACTCAGATCGAATCCACGGGGCCGCCTGCCTCTGCCCGCGAGGGCGGAGCGGCGGCCTCTCTGCGTCCGGTCCCCTCTCTCCGGCCGTCCGACTCATTCCTGACGAACGACGCACACGGCGAGCACCGAAGAACCTCCGGACCGGCGGGAGCCGTTGCGCGCTCCCTGCACGCCTGAAGCCCGCTGAACGGGTTCTTCTGACTCATTGGCGCGCTCTTTGCAGAGAACCGCGACGGGGAACGGTGCGGAGTCCACTCGCGCGGGGACTTCCCACTGTCCCTCCACTCGTCATGAACGAAGGTGCGCCCCGGCCGACCGGCCAGGAGGAGATCATGAAGAGCTTCCTCATTCTCACGCTCGTCGGTGTGCTCGCGGTCGCGATGCCGGCGGCCGCGCAGGACGCCTCGCTCTACCTCGAGTTGATGGGTGACGCGACGGGGGGCGAGATCCCGCAGGACGGCGCCGCGTGGCACGAGCTCTGGCCGCAGTTCTGCGCGGTCCTCATCCAGGAGGACTACGCGGACAACGGCGACGGCGTCGTCAGCGCGTGCGACTACATCACGTTCCAGCGGACGACGTACCACGTCGAGTGGGCGGGCCCCACCTACTACATCGAGTCCGACTGCACCGGCGAGGCCGGCTGGCTCGAGCCTACAGAGCCTGCGTCCGGCGACAGCCCGGTGTGCGAGGTTTGGCACTGGGTCTACCCCAACTTCTGCCGTGAGTCCCACGTCGAGCACTGGGTCGACACGGGCGACGGCGTCTTCGGGATCGGCGACTCCATCGAGATCGACGGCACGTGGTACGAGGTCCTCGCGATCGGGCTCAACATCACGGCGACACCGCACAGCCCGGTGGAACAAGGCTCGTGGAGCTCGATCAAGCACTTCTTCCGCGAGCTGTTCTAGAACCACCCGGAACACGACGGCAGAGGCCGTCCCCACACTCGATGACCGCCCGGCGTCCGCGTCGGGCGGTTCTTCCTGAACGTTCATTCAGTCAGTCTAGGTTGACGTTCTCAGACGCGTGTGCTATCCTGCCTCTGTCTATTCGGGGCGCCGTCGGCGCGCGGTCGTGTTCGGGCCAGGGCGCGCAGGGCGGAATCCCTTGGCAGTTCCGATGGAGCACTGAGGGGAGGGTGCCATGAGAATACGTATCGTTATAGCTGTGGTCGTGATGCTGGCCCTGACGATTCCCGCCAGCGGTCAGCTCTACCTCGAGCTCGGCGGTTCACCCGTGAGGAACATTCCTCCGGACGGCTCGCCGTGGCACGAACTCTTCCCCAACTTCTGCATCATCCACAACCAGGACGCCTACGGCGACAACGGCGACGGTGTCGTCAGCGTGTGCGACATGATCACGCTCGACGGCATCCCGTACCACGTCACCTGGGCGGGACCGACGTACTACCTCTACAGCGACACCGGCCCGGCGTTCTACGAGCCTACCGGCGAGCCGGGCGGCAACCCCGTCGGCCAGGTCTGGCACGAGGTCGCTCCGAACTTCTGCACGGAGCACCAGGTCACCGACTGGGAAGATGCCGACGGTGACGGCGAAGTCAGCCAGTGCGACACGATCATCTTTGAGGACGGGACGGCGTGGCACGTCGAGGAGATCCGTCTCGACATCACGGCCACCCCGGGCAGCCCGGTCGAGCAGTCGACGTGGGGGCGGATCAAGGCAGCGATCGGCCGCATGTTCTAGCAGGCCCGTCGGACAGCGAGGAACACGATCACATATGCGAGACCGCCCGGCGCTCACGCGTCGGGCGGTTCTTCTGTCCCAGCCGTCTTGCTCGTCCCCGCTATCTGACGATGCGACCCCCGATCCCCCGCCAGTCCTCCATCCCGCCGTAGAACCGCTCGATCCGAAGGAACCCCTTCCTGGCCGCGACGCTGGAGGTGAGCCTGCTCCGGATGCAGTTCGAGCCGTAGCAGTACGTGACGATCGGCGTCGAAGCGCGGTCGATCCCGGGCCACTGGCGCTCGAGGTAGACGTCGAGAGAGTCGGCGAAGAGCCGGGACGTCAGGCTGACCGACCCCGGGACGTGCCCGCGCGACCAGTCGCTGTCGTGACGGACGTCGAAGATGGCGAACTCCGACGGACGTGCGTCGGGCCGGAACCACCGGCGCGGTCCGGAGAGCCGCGCCTCGATCTCCTCGGCCGAGATGATCCTGACGGCCGGAAGGCTCGTGTCGGCGAGCCACTGACGCCAGCCGCCCCGGAACAGACGTACCTTCGCGAGACCTGCGCGTCGGAGGAGGAAATACCCGACAGCGCCGTTCCCCGAGGTGCCGTCTCCGTACACGATGAACTCGTCCTGGAGGCCGATCGGGCTCGTTGGTCTCGGGCCGAGCGCGGAGAATATCTCTCGGGTCGACTCGGGCTCGCGGAGCGAGCCGTCGGTGCCCTCGAACTCCGCGAAGTCGAACGGGAGGCTGTGCGGGACGTGCCCCGTCCTCGGAGGATCTCGCCACTCCGCCTCGTCGATCATCGATTCCCACGCGTCCCAGCCGCGCGCGTCGATGATCTCGAACCCCTTCTCGCCGAAATGGAGCCGCACGTACTCCTGCGTCGCGACGAACTCGGGACGCGCGGAGAGACCCCACGTGGCCGTCGGCGGTTCGACGAGCCCGGTTGAGAGGTCGTGTCCGGTGTCGATCCATGCGTCGATACCGCCCTCGAGGAGCGCAACGTCGGCACCCGCAGCCTCGAGGAACCAGAAGAGGAGAGCGGCGTCGGCCGGGACGGTGTCCGGGCCTCCCCCGCAGCAGACGATCCGGCGGCGGCCGGAGAGCCCACGCATCCCGAGGACCTCGTCGGCTCCGTGGAGCCCGGGGAGAGAGAGGATCGGGAGCGACACGGCACCGGGAATGTGCCCCGCGGCGTAGGCGTCGGGGTCACGCGCGTCGACGACGACGGTTCCCCGGTCCGCGAGGTGATCTGCGAGCCACGCTGCGTCTACCGTGACGTCGGGGTAGACGGGATTCGGCGCGGGCTCGGTCTCTCCCCAGGACCATTGCGCGCCTGCGTTCACGGCTCCAGCAACGAGCACGAACGCGACGAGCGCGAGCGCCGTCGCCGGCGCCCCGCGACGTCGCGCGGCTGTGGAGCGTGTATTCACGAGATCGACCTCAAAGGACGCGGAACCTGAGCGGCTACTCCGAGTACGGTTCCTGATGAGCGGCCTTCTCTTCCCTGCCCTTCCGGATGGCCTGGCGCACGCAGAGCGCGAACCCGCCGTACAGAACGACGGCAACGATGATGGTCGTGATCACGGCTGAGACCGGCATCACTCACCCTCCTTCTTGGATCCCGGAAGCGCGGTGATGAATGCCGCGACCGCGATGATGGTGGCAACGACGCCCCAGCCGCCGATCATGAGCGCCCACTTCGGGTACCCCTCGTACGGAATCCGGAACTCGTTGATGATGTTCGTCACGAGCGCCCACCCGAGGGCGAGCGGCGTGACCCACTTGATGAAGATGTCCCACCAGATGCCGATCTTGAAGTCCGAGACCTCGTTGATGTAGTCCCTGAGCTTCTTCGTACCGTAGAACCACCCGATCGCGATGCACTCGAGGAACCCGATGACGACGAGACCGTAGTTGTTCATCCAGTGGTCGACGATGTCGAGCCAGTAGAGCCCGGAGCCCGTCGCGAACACGAGACCGACGAGGAGTCCGAAGATGCAGAACGCGCCGGCCGTGGCGCCCTGGGAGATGTTCCACTTGTCCCTGATCCCCGCGACGGCTCCCTCGACGATCGAGAAGGCGGAGTCGATGCCGAGCGTCAGGAGCGTGATGAAGAACATCGCGGCGATCACCGGCGCGAAGGGCATGAGACTCATCGCAGTCGGGTAGATCACGAACGCGAGCCCAGGCCCGGCCTTGACGACGCTCTCGACCGGGACTCCGGTCGACTGTGCGAGGTAGCCGAGGACGCTGAAGACCGCGAACCCTGCGAAGAACGCGAACCCCGCGTCCGCGAGGCTCGTCATGAACGCGTTGTTCGTGATGTCCGACTTCTTCGGGAGGTAGCTCGCGTAGGCGGTCAGGATTCCGAACCCGAGACTCAGCGAGAAGAAGACCTGCGCGTACGCCTGGAGCCAGGTCTCGGCGTTCGTGAGGGCGCTGAAGTCGGGCGTCAGGTAGTACCGCAGACCCTCGACCGCCCCGGGGAGCGTGATGCCTCTGATGAAGATGAGGAGGAGGAGGACCGCCGGGAGCGGGACGGTGATCATCACGACCTTCCCGACCCTGAGAACGCCCTTCTTGATGATCCAGTAGATGAGCGCCCACGTGACGACGAGGCCGACGAGCACCGGCCACGAGATCGTCCCGATCTGACCGGGGCCGTCGGTGAGTCTCAGGACGCGGTTGAAGAACGCCTGCGGATCCTCGCACCACGGCTGTCCGAACGAGCACGCCAGGTAATCCCAGCACCAGGCCATGATCACGGCGTAGTAGAACGAGATCGTCGTCCCAACGCCGAGCGCCCACCAGCCGATCATCTCGAAACCCGGTCGGACCTTCCGCATCGCACCGGGCGTCGCCTTCTGGAACCGCTGGCCGAGCGCGTACTCGAGGATCATCAGCGGGATGCCGGCGGTCGCGAGCGCGATGATGTACGGGATGAGAAACGCCCCGCCGCCGTTCCTGTAGGCCACCATCGGGAACCGCCAGAGGTTCCCCAACCCAATGGCGCTCCCGATCGCCGCCATGATGAACGCGGGCCTGCTCGCCCACCTCTCTCTACGAGCCATGCGCCTGCCTCCCCTTCGAAGACGTACGACCCTGGATCATCCTGAGAAGAGACCTGTCGAG
>JALGVN010000230.1 GCA_025774645.1 bacterium | reverse complement strand
AGTAGCGCCCCGTCAGCGCCCCGGACCCCGTAGCCTGAGCAGCCCGCGCGAGAAGTCCAGCTCGACCCGAAACTCCTGGTCGGCCTCCCCCCGCCCCGATCCTCACGGACGCCGACGCCGGTGGTTGAACGGGCTGCATGAACGCCCGCCGTCAGCTCTCCGTGCCGAACTCCACCCGTGACGCTCCACCAGTGTTCCGACGCGCGGCCCATACGATGAGCGAGATGACCCCCGCCCAGAGCGCGCTGTTCAGGATCATCATCCAGCCATAGGCAGCCGTCTCAAACGTGTCGCTCGCTCGCGAGACCGTGACGAGGGGGAATTCCAGGACGCGGGCGGCAGTGGCCCACGCCGTGTGGCCCGGTTCAGGGAATATCCCGAAGAGACCGCTCGTGGAGAATTCCCCGAGCTCCGCCGCGATCGTTGCGACCCAGTGGCCGACCCCGACGAGCAGGAAGAACGTCAGTCGCTCCCTCCACAGAACGTCACGGTCGCGCGCGTAGAACCAGTAGAACGCGAGTCGCACCGCCGCGAAGATCGGCACCATCGAGATCAGGAGCCGGGGCGTCCGCCCCTCGAGGAACTCCCACCCGATCGCGAGGAGCCACACGACACCCACCGTCATGAGCGTCGCCCTGTTCGCCTTGAGCCAGTGAAGGCGCTGGCGCTCGTCCATGCGCATGACATCCATCTCGGTTCTCATGACGAGTCCTCCTCGGTCTCGAGCTCGAAGAGCTCATCCACCCGCATGCCGAGTTCCCTCGCCAGCAGGAACGCGAGGAGCGCGGAGGGCACGTAGTACCCTTTCTCGATCGCCAGGATCGTCTGTCTCCTGACGCCGACGCGCTCGGCCAGCTCCTCCTGAGTCATGTCCAGGCGGGCCCGATGCTGTTTGAGGTGGGTTCCGAGCCGCACCCCAAGCCCCTCGGACGCTGCTTTTCGTCGCATCCGCCTCTCCCTGGCAGGATCCTACGTGTCGTCTCTTCTCCGAATGTACGATACACCGCACATATTGTCAAGTGTAAAGTACATTTTGCCGGCAGGCGATCAGGAACCTCCAGAGAGAGAGCGTTCGGAGCGGCGGCCCCGAAGATCGAGGCCCGCCATCACTGGCGGGCCTCTTCCGGACAATGCGCTCTGTGATCTGCTCACGTCAGCTACGGGCCGGTCGTCACCACGTACGTGGCGTCGTCCCCACTCGTGACCGGCTCATACCAGACCCCGTTGTACACGTAGTACGTCGTGTCCCCGGACTGCTTCTCCTCATACCCTTCATGGAGCGTGCTCACCTCGGCGCCGACCGGCGCCTCGACGACGACGTACTTCCCGTTGGAGTCGGCGTAGAAGTCGCCGGCGTAGTAGTAGTACCGCGTGCCGCTTGCCCTCGTCTCCTCGTAGCCCTCGGGCAGGTCCGGCACCACGACACCAATCGGTGCCTTGATGACCGAGTAGACGTCGCCGTCCTTCACGTAGAAGGTGCCGCGATCGTAGTAGTACTCCGGGGCGTCGTTACCGCTGTCACCGTCGCCATCGTCCGCGATCGAGACGATGATCGCCGTGGTAGCGAGCACTGCCAGCGTGAATCCGACCGGGTGCCACCAGGCATGCGGATGCCCCACCCGCACGTGAGGATGGGGCCGCGGACGCGGATGGTGACGGCCGCCGTGGTGGCCGCCGCCGTGGTGCGCGTTGTGGGCAGGAGGTGTGTGGCCTCCCCCACCGCCCCTCACTGCGAAGCTCGCGTCATGCAGGACCGGACCGACAACGAACACGAGGCACAGCGCGATCAGCAGTACCCGCTGGGATAGTCTGTTCATGGCACCTTCCTTGGCTTGAGTTCGTCGCTTCGAGGACGATGGGCCGTCGACGCACGCGCGGCTCTGGCCGCGCCGCATCCGAGCTACTCGGAGCGCTCCGCCCATCGGATCTTCAACGCCTCGGGAGGCGGAACGAACTCGAACATCTCATCGTTCAGTCCGGCCCCGTAGTCCCAGTTGGAGAACGTTGCCGTGTACTGCGGGGAACCCTCAACTTCGGTGTAGGTCACGACGAACTTGCGGGGATACGCCCAGATCGAGTCCTCGACCCAGAGATCCCAATCGACGCCCGGCTGACGGAAAGCGATGTGGTTGCACGCGATGCCGTCGACGGTCGACCGCCCCAGATGGTACCCGTCTGTCGCGCCCTCGAGGAGCGCGGCCTCGGGATCGCCGTGGATCAGGTCCGCCAGCGGCAACGCATAGCCGTACTCGTCGCGGAGAAGATCGAGCGTGGCGTCAACGGTCTGTCCGGTCTCCACGACCGAGTAAGACTCGAGATCAATGTGGTAGATCGTGGCGGTGCTCCCGTCGTAGCGGAAGCCGCTGCGGCCCTCTTCGCCCTGCGTCTGTATCGCCAATCGGTCGGGACGTCGCAGCGCGATGTCCATCGATCGGCCGACCCGCAGCTTGAACCCGACTTCGTCTACGTTCTCGATAATCGCTTCGACGTGGACAGTAACCTGCTCGGTAGCCGCGAGCCTCCGCGACATCTCCCCCAGCAGGTAGAGCGCCCTGGGATTTATGTTCGCGTCCGGGGAGACGGACACGGCCGAGCCCGGAAGACCGATCGCGGCCACGAGTCCGACGATGGCGACCAACGCGTATCTGTTCACGAGACCTCCTGCGGTGAAGGTTCCAGGTCGACGCGTGCCCTGCCCTCGTCGAACCTCAGTGTGAGGGTGTAGCTCTCTGTTGGATGCGGTATGGGGCGCAGAGTAGCAGAGCCGGCGTTCCCCAGCAAGAGAGAACGCCGCAATCGCTCGACCAGAGCGCGCCGACACCGATTCGACCGGCCAATCGTGTGCGCGACTCGTCAGAAAGGAGGAACCGGGGCCGAGGCCCCGGTTCCCGTTCGATGGCAATGCAAACGCTCGGCAGCGCTTGAAGTCACTACCGATACAGAGCTTTCACCCGTCCCCAGCTCGTGTCCTCGACGGGCGTCGATCCGCTGATGACCATCTGGAAGAAGTCGATGCCGATCGCCTCGAAGGGACCGTCGTTGACATTGAAGTAGTAGTTCGTCAGGCCCGTGTAGTCATAGGTCCCGAGAGCGTCCAGGATGTCCAGCGACGAGAGGGTGTCGCCCGTGTAGCCGACCTCATACGTGCTTATGAAGTACGGGTCGATCTGAGCGGGCTCGTCGGTCGGCACGCCTGTGGGCCAGTCGACGTTGTCGGTGGAGATGAAGAAACCGTCGACAGCCGGGTCGTTGTCACGGAGCACGAAGTACGGGACGCCCGGGAAGGGATCCTGCGCCCCGACAACGGCCGCCCCCAGTGTAAGTGAGAACGTGGCCGTGTCGATTGCGTAGCCACGGGTCGGATACGTCCCGCTGTTGACGTAGTTCTCCGAGTCTACTGCGAACGCCAGCGTGACTGGGTCACCGCCGTTGACGACGGCGAACTCACCGAAGGAGACGGAGTTCCACACGACCTCGCCCGTCACCACGACGTCCACCATCGCCGCATGAGCGGTTGCGCCCACCAGCATCACGGCGACCAGCGCAATTACAGTCCTCATCGTTCCCTCCTCGCCCGATTCCGGGCTAGCCACGACGAGCAGTCTGCATCGCCACCTCGCTGACGGTTAGCAAGAGTACTGCCACGGAGAGCCTGAGTCAACCAGGACGTCCGTCGGCCAGACCGCTCTCGCAACGGAGGGACACAAACGAAGACCCCGACCGGGCCACAGGCCCGATCGGGGCTACGTGCTGAGAGTGTGACAAGTGGCCGGCCGGCCCCTGCAGTGGTCACGACTACGCTTGCGCAGGTTCTCGG
>JALGVN010000045.1 GCA_025774645.1 bacterium | reverse complement strand
GGAGTGGCGGCAGACCCAGGAGGAGAGGGCGCGCTTCGACGACACGTCAAACTGCATCCTGTGCGCGTCCTGCACGACCTCGTGCCCGTCGTTCTGGTTCAACCGTGAGTACCTGGGGCCGGCGGCGCTGGTCGCCGCGCACCGGTTCGTGTTCGACACCCGCGATCGCGCTGCAGCTGAGAGGCTAGACGTCGTGAACGCACGCGAGGGCGTCTGGCGTTGCCGGACGATCTTCAACTGCGTCCAGGCGTGCCCGCGCGAGATTAACATCACGAAGGCCATCGGCCAGCTCAAGAAGGCCCTCGTGTACAACCGCTTCTAGGAGTGGCACAGGCCCCGCCTCAGACGATGACCATCACTGACTTCCTCGCGAAGATCCAGCACCACGAGAGTTACCAGCGGCAGATCAGCCACGTCGAGACCATCCCGGCGCGGGAGGCCGTGTACGGTGACCTCGCGAGGCCTATTCCCGACGTTCTCAGGACGGCTCTGGCGGAGGCCGGCATCGAGCGCCTCTACTCGCACCAGGTCGAGGCCATCGAGGGGATCCGCGGGGGGGGGAACGTCGTCGTCGTGACCGGGACCGCCTCCGGAAAGACGCTCTGCTACAACATCCCCGTCATCGAGAACCTGCTCGACGATCCCTCGGCGAAGGCGCTCTTTCTCTTCCCGACGAAGGCGCTCGCACAGGACCAGCTCAGGGGTCTGACGAGGCTCGCCGCGCGGTCGGAACGGCTCTCGGAGCTCATCCGCACCGGAACCTACGACGGCGACACGACGCGCCACACGCGCAGGAAGCTCAGGGACGAGGGGAACATCATCCTCTCGAACCCCGACATGCTCCACGCCGGGATACTCCCGTACCACCCGAAGTGGAACCGGTTCTTCAAGGACCTGAAGTACGTCGTCGTCGACGAGATCCACACCTACAGAGGTATCTTCGGCTCGAACGTCGCGAACGTCCTCCGCCGCCTGCGGCGCGTGTGCGAGCACTACGGCTCCAGCCCGCAGTTCGTCTGTTCGAGCGCGACGATCGCGAACCCTCGGGAGCTCGCGGAGGGCCTGCTCGGTCTTCCCGTGGACGTCGTCGACGAAGACGGGAGCCCGCACGGGAAGAAGCACTTCGTGCTCTGGAACCCGCCGTACCTCGATCTCTCGAAGATGGAGCGCCGGAGCTCGAACGTCGAGGGTCACTGGCTCATGGCGGAGCTCATCGCGGAGGGGTTCCAGACGATTACGTTCGGGAGGGCGCGCGTCGTGGCGGAGCTCATCTACCGCTACACGAAGGACACGCTCCAGAGGATCAAGCCCGAGTACGCGGACAAGATCCGGCCGTACCGTGGGGGGTTCCTACCGGAGGAAAGGCGCGAGATCGAGCGGCAGCTCTTCTCGGGAGAGCTCATGGGCGTCGCGAGCACGAACGCCCTCGAGCTCGGGATCGACGTCGGGAGCCTCGACGCCGCGATCATCGTCGGGTTCCCCGGGACGATCGCGAGCACGTGGCAGCAGGCGGGCCGCGCCGGCCGCGCGTCTGACGAGTCGCTCGCGGTGCTCGTCGGGTACAACGACCCGATCGACCAGTACCTGATGCGCCACGGCCAGTACTTCTTCCAGCAGTCCCCCGAGAACGCCGTCATCGACCCCGAGAACAAGTACATCCTCGCGAAGCACCTCCGGTGCGCCGCGTTCGAGCTTCCGCTGACCGACGCGGACGAAGCGCTCTTCGGCGGGCTCACGCGTCCGATCCTGGAGCTCCTCGAGGAGTTCCACGACGTGAAGGAAGTAGACGGGCGCTACTACTGGTCGACGACGGCAACGCCGGCGCGGGACGTGAGTCTCCGGACGATCTCGGACGACACCTACACGATCGTCGACGTCGCGAAGAAGAACACCGTCATCGGTGTCGTCGACGGCATCAGCGCGCTCGAGCTCCTCTACCCGGAGGCGATCTACCTCCACGAGGGCGAGACGTATTTCGTTCGCGACCTCGACCTGGAGCAGAAGGTCGCGTACGTCGAGAAGAAGGAGGTCGACTACTACACGCAGCCCGTGCTCGAGTCGTCGATCAGGATCATGAAGGAGAAAGAGAAGAAGACCTGGCGGGAGAGCAACGTCTTCTTCGGCGACGCGACCGTGACGTGGGGGACGACGGCCTTCAAGAAGATCAAGTTCTACCAGATGGACTCGATCGGATGGAGCAACCTCGACCTCCCGCAGCTCCACCTCGAGACGATGGCGCTCTGGCTCGTTCCGGGGAAAGAGGTCATGAACGACGTGCGCGAGCGGGGGAGGAACCCGGTGGAAGGACTCGTCGGCATCCGCAACATGGCGATCTCTGTGCTTCCGCTCTACTCGATGTGCGACCGGAAGGACATCGGGGGCATCGTCGAGAGCAGCAACACCGGCTCGCCGACGATGTTCATGTACGATCGGTTCGAGGGCGGACTCGGGTTCGCGGAGACGGGCTACCACATGATCGAGGAGCTCATGCGCGGCTGCCTCGAGCTCGTGGAGACGTGCGAGTGCGAGGAGGGTTGTCCGTCGTGCGTCGGGCTCCCGGTCCTCCGGCCGGCGATCCAGCAGGATCAGGAGGGGTTCGCGAGCGCCTGGCCGATCCCCGACAAGGAGTCTGCGCGGCTCCTGCTCAAGGCGATGCTGGCGAGGGAGTGAGGCCGGATCCGCAGGCCTTCGGAAGATCGCAGCAGAACAGAGCCCTCTGGCTTCAGCCGGGGGGTTCTGACCTCATTCCACGTCCTTTTTGGGCGTGTCGAGGCAGACGATTGGCAGTATAGTAGGGGCATCAGAATCGCATCCCCCGCCGCTTGAGCCCAAACAGAGGTGACCCACGTGTCCGAATGGACTCCCCACGATGTCGGAGAAGGCATCATTCTCGAGAGTACGCCCGTCGGCTTCGCGGAGGCCAACTGCTTCATCCTGAGCTCCCGGAAGACGCACGACGCGGTCGTCATCGACCCGGGAACCATGAATCCCGAGGAGACTGCCGGGATCGTCAGCAGGGTGAAGGAGCTCGGGGTCGACGTCCGGTACATCATCAACACCCACGGCCACCCGGACCACATGTCGGGGAACGACTTCCTCAAGGCCGCGGTGGGAGGGGAGGTCCTGATCCACGAACTCGACGGGTTTAAGCTGACCGATCCCGTCAGGAACTCCTCCCGCCTCTTCGGGTTCGATGTCTTCGTCTCGCCGGCAGACGTCCTCGTCAAGGACGGTCACGTGATCACAATAGGGGACGTGAACCTCACCGTCATCCACACGCCCGGCCACAGCTCCGGGGGCATCTCGCTCCTGGGCGACGGGTTCGTGTTCACCGGCGACACCCTCTTCGCCGGCTCGATCGGTCGGACCGACCTCCCGTGCAGCAGCGAGGAGAACACGGTAGCCTACGAGGTCCTCCTGCAGTCCATCGCGGAGAGGCTCCTTTCGTTGCCCGACGAGACGCTCGTCTTCCCCGGACACGGACTGAGCACGACGATCGGGGACGAGCGGAGGACGAACCCCTTCGTGAAGTGATCCGCCGGCCCGCGCGCGACCGGAGCCAGCCGATGCAGTTCTCCCACAGAGTCATAGAGCTCGTGCCGCGGCACGTCTTCCGTACGGCGAGGACGACGACCGCGACGAGCGAGAGCGTGTTCGTCGAGATCTCTGACGGCGACTTGAGCGGTGTCGGCGAGGCCGCGTGGTCGCGGTTCTACGGTGAGTCGACGGAGTCCGTGCTGTCGTACCTCGAACGGATGCGCCCGATCGTCGAGCAGTCGAAGCACGAGTCCGAGCTCATGGCACATCTGATGTCGCGCGGGGGCACGTCCGACCCGGCGGCGAGGGCCTCCCTCGAGATCGCGGCGCACGACATGATGGGGAAGCGCTACGGAGTTCCCCTCTACCGTCACTTCGAGCTCGATCCCGCCGACGCGCCAGTGACCACGATCAGCATCGGCCTGGACACTCCCGAGAAGATGCTCGAGAAGGCGCTCGAGGTTCCCGGTTACCCCATGCTCAAGGTCAAGCTCGACCACGAGACCGATCCCTCGATCGTGGGTGAGATCAAGAAGGCGACGGGCGCCGCGGTCACGGTCGACGCGAACTGCGCGTGGTCCGCTGAAGAGGCGATCGCGAAGGTCGAGATTCTAGCGGCGGTGGGCGTCGAGTTCGTGGAGCAGCCAGTCGCCGCGGACGACATCGCGGGGCTCAGGATGGTGAAGCGGCATGCGCAGGTCCCGATCTTCGCGGACGAGAGCTGCCCGACGAGCGAGACGATCCCTGTTGTCGCGGACGCCGTCGACGGGATCGTGATCAAGCTCATGAAGTGCGGGGGGCTCGTCGAGGCGGTCAGGATGGCGAAGATGGCGAAGAAGCTCGGGCTCAAGACGATGCTCGGGTGCATGATGGAGAGTTCTGTCGGGATCACGGCGGCCGCTCACATCTCGCCGCTCGTCGACTACGCCGACCTCGACAGCGCATACCTGATCGGGAACGACCCCTACACCGGAATGACGATCGAGAAGGGGAGGATGCTCCTCCCCGAGGGACCTGGGCTCGGAGTCGCGCCGGCAGGTTGAGTCTGGGCGCGTTCACGAGCAGCCCACTCCGGAAGTCCGACTGGAGGTGAGCGGATGTACACGAGGTCGATCACGCTCCTGCTGGCAGCCTGTCTCGTCTTCACAGGTGTGCTCGCCGGCTGCTCGTCACGTGAGGACTACGTCGGCGCGAGGATCGAAGAGGCGCGGGGATTTGCCGCGGTCAGGAACTACGAGCGCGCCCAACAGGTGCTCGACGTGGCCATCGACCGGGCCGGCGACGACTTCGAACTCCTCTTCGAGAAGGCGGACATCTACACGCGGGCGCACGCTTCCCAGGAGGCGGCGGAGTGGTACGGGCGAGCGGCGCAGGTCGATCCGACCTCGTGGAAGGCGGTCGTCGGGAAGTGGACGGCCGAGCTCGAGCAGTCGGGAGAGAGCGACGACGGGAAGGCGCGGGTGCTCGCCGAGGCGCTAGAGATCCTCGAGGAGGCGCCCGACGGGGTCTTCAATCTGAGCGCTGCCGTGACGGCGTACGAGATGGCGGGAGGCGGGGAGGAGGAGCTCGATGCTGAGGACAGCGAGGGCGCGGCGACCGACGGCGAAGAGGCCGCGGACGAGAGCGTCCTCGACACCGGCGCGTTCGAGGCGGCGAAGGAGCGGTTGATCGAGCTCCACCCTGACAGCGAGCTCGCGAGCGACCTCATCAAGGAAAAGTGCGACTGGATCGCCGTCGAGCGCGAAGACGCCACGAGACTCGAGATGGCCGACGAGTTCCTCGCTGCGCATCCGGTCTCGAAGTGGCGCACGAAGGTGCTCGGCTACAAAATGGTGACGCTGAAGCGACTCGAGCAGTTCGACGAGCTCGAACGCTTCGCGAGCGAGGTGGTCGCCGCCCGGCCGGGCGACCCCGAGATCCTCGATCTCGTGGCGCGTTCCTACGTGTCGAGCCGTCTCCTCCCGGACGAGGCGGCCGCGCTCGCGCGTCGTGCCGCCGAGCTCGCGGAGGGCGAGGAGGATCTGGCAGCGTACACACTGACCGCGGCACGAGCCCTCGTCCAGGCTGAGGACTTCGCGTCGGCGCGTGACGTGGCGATGCGCTCGCTCGAGCTTCTGAGCGTCGGACCGGACGACGAGGAGACGGGGTCGGCGAACCACTTGACGCTCGGACAGGCGCTCGAGGGGCTCGGACGATTCGAGGAGGCGTTCGACGAGTACCTCCAGTCGATCGTCGTCGGAGGGCGCAAGAACCACTGGCCGGCGAGAGCCGACACGGCCCTCGTGGCGCTCTTCGATCGCGCCTTCGCGCGGAAGGCGGGACGCCTCACGCTCCACGAGTTCGCCCGGGTGAGGCTGCACTACGGGGGCCCGGTGTTCACGGACGTCACGAGCCAGGCCGGTCTCGGCGACCGCAGGGAGTCGAGGATCGCGTGGGGCGACTACGACGGGGACGGAGACGACGACCTCCTCTTGGCCGGCCGCGTGCTCATGAGAAACCAGGGCAACGGCACGTTCGTCGACGCGACGGAGGAGGCCGGCATCGGGGAGGGAGGAACGAACGGGGCCGTGTGGGCGGACATCGACAACGACGGAGACCTGGACTTCTACGCGACGTCCGGCGCGACGGAGGGAGAGCGGACCGACCGTCTGTGGGTGAACCGGGGGGACGGCACGTTCGAGGACGCGACGGACGCCGCGGGAGGCATCACCGATCTGTACACGACGGAAGGTGCGGCGTGGGGCGACTTCGACGCCGACGGCCTCGTCGATCTTTACCTCGCGAGCTACGAGCGCCCGAGGCACGGCGACTGGTCGAAGCTCGGAAAGGGGTTCCCCGACATCCTCTACCGAAATCTGGGCGACGGGACGTTCGCCGAGGTCACGGCCTCAGCCGGCATCGCTCCGCCGTTCGGGGAGGACCTCTCCGGGCGCGGCGTCAACTGGGGCGACTTCGACAACGACGGCGATCTCGACATCTTCGTCTCGAACTACCGACTGCAGGAGGACCTCCTCTGGCTGAACGAGGGCGACGGGACGTTCACGAACGTTGCCCCGGAGCTCGGTGTCTCCGGGACCGAGACCGAGGGCTGGTGGGGCCACACGATCGGCTCGGAGTGGGGCGACTACGACAACGACGGTGACCTCGATCTCGTCTGCGCTAATCTGGCGCATCCGAGGTACATCGAGGTCTCCGACATGTCGATGCTCTACGAGAACACGCTCCGGGATCCCGGAGGATTCCCGGGCGCGCCCGGATCTCCCGGGGCCCGTCCCGGCTCGGGCGGCACGCGTCCCTTCGACGAGAGACGAGCCGACGCGGGCATCAAGTTCGCAGAGACGCACTCGGACCCCTCGTGGGGCGACGTCGACTCGGACGGTGACCTCGATCTCTTCATCACGTCGATCTACCCGGACTGCGGGACGTTCCTCTACCTGAACGACGGGCGGGGCAACTTCGTGGACGCGACGTGGCAGGCGGGGGTGCGGTCGTTCAACGGCTGGGGCTCTGCCATGTGCGACTACGATCTCGATGGCGACCTCGACATCGCGGTCGCGAGCGGCGACGGGTTCCGGCTCTTCCGGAACGACGGACCGGCGCAGAAGGACATCGAGAACCACTGGCTCGCCGTCAAGGCGGTCGGGACGCGGTCGAACGCGTCGGGGATCGGCGCGAGGATCACGGTCACGCGCGGGAAGAACGCTCAGATCAGGGAAGTTCAGGGCGGCAAGGGAACTACGAGCCAACACTCGCTCACCGCCTTCTTCGGGCTCGGCGACTGGGGGCGTCCGGTCGACGTCGAAGTGAGGTTCCTGGGCGGCGAGACGGTGAGACTCGAGGGCGTGGAGGTCGACCGCCTCCACGTCGTGGCAGAACCGCTGGAGTAGGGAGGTTCGAGGCCGGACGGGCGCCGGATACGACAACGATGAGAGACGACTTCAAGGAACGGCTTGCCGGGCTCGGTCCCGGTCGCGAGCGGAAGGAGCGCGCGAAGGGCGAGTCGCGGCCCACGCGCATCGACGAGCTGCCTGGCACGGTGCGGACGGACGACGTGCTCGTCGTCGACCGGAGCCTGCGCGATCTGATCTCGGACGACTCGCTCGCGTCACTCCTCACGGAGATCGGCCGGGTCGGAAGAGCGGTCCGCGCCCGGGACGACATCGACGACGACGTCAAGGCGCTCCTCGGGAACCCGCAGGGAGCCCTTTTCGTCGACACCGAGACGACGGGGCTCGCGGGGAACATGATCTTCCTCCTCGGGGTGATGCGCATCACCGGGGACGACGTGAGACTGACGCAGGTCTTCGCACGGGACTACAGCGAGGAACGAACGCTCCTCGAGAGCTGGACGGAGATGCTCGCGCGGGCGGGCATGCTGGTCTCGTTCAACGGGAAGGCGTTCGATCTGCCCGTTCTCAGGGACCGACTCGCCCTGCACGGTCTGGACGCACCGGCGGAACCCGGGCACCTCGATCTCCTGCACCACTCGCGGCGTCGGTGGCGGGACGTCCTGCCTGACTGTAGGCTCCAGACCCTCGAGTGGCGCATCTGCGGCCGACGACGTTCCGGGGACATCCCGGGAGAGGAGATCCCGGCGGTCTACCATCACTTCGTTCGCACGGGGGAGATCGGCGACATCCTCACGGTCTTCCACCACAACGCGCTCGATCTCATCACCCTCGCGGACATCGCGCTGGCGCTCGCGGCACCCGAAGAGGAACCGGCGTGACCGGCCGGACGACGGTGGACGACCGGGGGACAACTCGGTGGACATCCGGTTCGAGAGAGGTGGACCGAGCTGTGGACATCTCGGTGGACAAGCGTGTGGACGGATCTGTGGACAACTCCACCGAGTGAAGGAGGTCCGTAGACCGGGCACTCCCGCGGAGCGGGGGACGATCGGGGAGCGTCCGGGGGCCGGCGAAGGGGACAACTCAGGGGACGGCCGTGGGATACCCCCTGGGCAGCAGGGGGACGGACGGTGAACTCGATGTTGATGGACGGTGCACGAGAGGGAGCAACGCATGAGCCGTGACAGATTCACATTCATCGTCGGAGGCAAGGCCGGCGAGGGCATCAAGAAGGCCGGGTCGTCGGCCGCGAACTTCTTCGCCTCGATGGGCCGGCATGTGTTCCAGATGGACGACTACCCGAGCCTGATCCGCGGTGGCCACAACTTCGTCGCCGTCAGCACGGCGACCCGCGAGATCACGAGCCACTTCATGAAGGCGGATCTCGTCGTCGGGCTCGACAAGAGGAGCTACGAGGCGCACCGCGACCACGTCGCCGACGGGGGCGTCGTGGTCTACAACTCCGACGCCGTGGAGGACGGGCAGGGGATCGGCGTTGCGATGACGTCGGAGGCACAGAAGTACCCGAACCCTGGACTCCGGGTCGGCGTGAGCGGCGCGGCGGCGCTCTCGGCGGTCATCGGGCTCTCGGTGGACGAGATGTCGGCGTTCATCACGAAGGAGTACAAGCGGGACCTCGAGAACAACATCCCGTTCGCGACGGACATCTACAGGGCGGTCGGGGAGAAGGCGGGCGGCAAGTTCCCCCTCGACAAGGGCGACCGCGAGCGGATCATGATGACCGGGAACCAGGCGATCGCGCTCGGAGCGGCTGCGGCCGGTCTCGACGTCTACCTGGCCTACCCGATGACGCCGGCGACCACGGTCCTCCACTACCTGGCGGCGCACGACCGCGAGCTCGGGGTCGTGACGATGCAGCCGGAGAGCGAGCTCGCGGTGATCAACATGGCCCTCGGCGCCGCGGCAGCGGGGGCGCGAACGGCCGTCGGGACGAGCGGCGGTGGGTTCGCTCTCATGGAAGAGGCGATCTCCCTCGCCGGCATGGCGGAGGTCCCGATTCTCACTATCCTCTCCGCGCGCTCCGGTCCGTCGACCGGCGTGCCGACCTACACAGAACAGGGCGATCTCAGGTTCGCGCTCTCTCCCGGACACGGAGAGTTCGCGCGGACCCTCGCGTCCCCGGGGACCGTGAGGGAGGCGTACACGCTCGCCGCGGAACTCCTGGAACTCGCGTGGCGCTTCCAGTCGCCGGCCGTCCTTCTCACGGAGAAGCACCTCTCGGAGAGCAGGATGACGCTCGATCTCGATATCGAGGACGCAGCCTGGGCCGAGCCGCTCATGCACGAGGGTGGCGGCTACAAGCGCTATCTGGACACCGAGGACGGCGTCTCTCCGCTCCTCTTCCCGCCGTCGGACGAGCTCATCCAGTGGACGAGCTACGAGCACGACGAGCTCGGCGTCACCACCGAGGACGCGGCTGCGATCGCGCTCATGCACGACAAGCGGCAGAGGAAGAGCGAGGCCGTGACGGACCACCTTCGGACGATGAGAACCGTCAACCGGTTCGGGCAGGGGGACACGATCATCTTCACGTACGGGTCCACGACGATGAGCGTCCTCGAGGCGCTCCGTGTGGGCGGTATCGACGCGACGGTCGTCCAGCCGGTCTACCTCGAGCCGTTCCCGGTCTGGGAGCTCGAGGAGTACCGTGACTCGAACGCGATCGTCGTCGAGCAGAGCGCGGCGGGGCAGTTCGAGTCGCTCCTGGCCGAGAAGGCGCGAATCGACGCGGGAGCCCGTATCAGGCGGTACGACGGGCGTCCGTTCGAGCCGGAGGAGCTGGCGCGGGAGATCGAACGCGCCGCGGGGTAGCAGAGCTGCGCCGCACACGAGGGCACTCGAAGACGACCTCGACACAGACACCAAGACACGAAAGGACCACGACATGCCTGACGAGCTCGCGACCTACGCCGAGAACACCTGGTGTCCCGGGTGCGGCAACTTCGCGATCCTGAACGCGATGAAGAACGTCGTCGGGAAGCTCGGGGAGAGGGGGGTGGCGAAGGACCGGGTGGTGATGACCGCGGGGATAGGGTGTCACGCGAAACTCTTCGACTACCTCGCGCTGTCCGGGTTCTACTCGCTGCACGGGAGGTCGATGGCGACGGCGCAGGGGATCAAGCTCGCTAACCCCGACCTCAAGGTGGTCGGGTTCTGCGGGGACGGCGACGCGTTCGCGGAGGGGATCGCCCACATGATGTACGCGGCGAAGCGGAACTCCGACATCACGATCGTCGTACACGACAACGGCGTGTACGCGCTGACCACGGGACAGCGCGGACCGACGAGCGCCCACGGGTTCAAGGGCCCATCGACCCCGAGAGGGAACACCGAGGATCCGTTTAACCCGCTCGTGCTCATGCTCGAGGCGGGAGCGACGTTCGTCGCGAGGGGCTACGTCGTCATGGTCAAGGAACTCGCCGATCTCATCGTGGCGGGCGTGATGCACGAGGGGTTCTCGTTCATCCAGGTTCTCCAGCCGAGCGTTACGTTCACGAACCGCTACGAGGAGTACAACAGGACGGTCGAACGTCTGGAGGAGCCCGCGTCGACGTTCGACGAGGCGCTCGCCCTGGCGCGCGAGACCGACCGGCTACCGGCGGGCATCTTCTATCAGATAGAGAAGCCGGCGAACGAACGCGCGCTCTACGGCGACTGGAACCCCGTCGCGAACCACCCGACCCGAACGGAGCGGCTGGCGAAGGTGAAGGCGTTGATCAAGTAGCGCGGGCGCCCACGACAGGGGGAGTGCTTGGACGTCAAGGAAGCGATTGAAACCAGACGCGCGTACCGCTCGCTCGGGCCGGTCGAGATCACCGACGACATCGTCGAGGAGCTCGCCACGGCGGCTCGCCTCTCGGCGTCGTGTTTCAACAACCAACCGTGGCGATACGTCTTCGTTCGCGACCCGGACGCGCTCGAGCGGATGCACGGGGCGCTTTCCAAGGGGAACGAGTGGGCGACCGCGGCCTCGATGATCATCGCGGTCGCGAGCCGTCCCGACCTCGACTGCCGGATCAAAGGACGGGAGTACTACCTCTTCGACACCGGGATGGCGACGGCGCTCCTCATCCTCAGAGCGACCGAGCTCGGCCTGGTCGCGCACCCGATCGCGGGCTACAGCCCGAAGAAGGTCCGCGAGGTGCTGGGAATCCCGGAGGACATGGCGGTGGTCACTCTCGTGATCGTCGGGAAGCACGCGGAGGAGATCGGTCCGCTCCTCTCCGACGAGCAGGCGAGATCGGAGACCGTTCGTCCGGAGCGGCTCGAGATCGGCAGGATTGCCCAGATGGAGCGCTACGAGGAGCGTGACGAGTAGGAGGGCGTGAGCGTGAGACGGAGACTTCGCATCGGCTGGGCGGTCCTCGCGGCCGCAGTATGTACGATCGCGCTCGGAGTGGGACCGGCGGCCGCGGACGAGGTGGAGGGCGGGGAACCGCACGAGGGAGCCGGAGAGGCGCTGGAGCACACGTGCGTCGACACGCTGGACAAGATCGACTGGTCCGAGCTCGACGACCAGATGGAGATCCGATTCTACGAAGGGCTCCCGCTCCACACGTACTTCCGCGAGTACGACAACTCGATCCGCGGCCCTCAGGAGGTCGACGTCGAGGAGTACCGGCTCGAGATCAAGGGGCTCGTTGAGAACGCGCTCACGCTCAGGTACGAAGAGGTCCTGTCGCTCCCGTGTGTCGAGCGGGTCGTGACGCTCCACTGCGTCGAAGGATGGAAGGAGCGGCTGCTGTTCGAGGGAGTGCGGCTCGCCGACGTGCTCGCTCTCGCGAGGCCGAAGGACGGCGTCACCACAATCATCTTCCGGGCGGTCGACGGCTACTCGACCGGACACCTCTACGCGGACGTCGAGCGGCTCGACATGCTCCTCGCGTTCAGGGTCAATCGCAGGGTGCTCGACGAGATGCGCGGGTTCCCCTTCCAGCTCGTCGCGGAGTCGAAGCTCGGGTACAAGTGGTGCAAGTGGATCACGGAGATCGAGCTTTCGAACGAACCGTACGTCGGGTTCTGGGAGAAGTACGGATACAGCAACGAGGCCGACGTGCCGGAGGATTGGTTCGAGACCGAGGAGGCCGAGCGGGAGCAGCTGCTCCTCAGGGACGACTCGGAGGAGTAGCCCGAGGAGCCCGGAGCAGAGGGACACGCACAGAGGGACACGCAGCGACCGGGGAGGCTTCTGCCTCCCCGGTTCTTTTGAAGCAGATTGACCGTCGCGCCGGGGTGGGGTAGTGTCTGAGCCCGACAAGCGAGTCATGCGAGCCGGCGTCCAGTGGGCTCCCCGGATCACCTGAAGGAGGAACGATGAGGAAGGTTGCGATCGCCCTCGCGGCGGGCCTTCTACTCTGCGTCACGGCTCTCTCCTCGGCCGCCCCGATCGTCGGCCTCACGGCCAACGTGCTGCCAGAAGGCAAGTGGATGATGGACACTTGGATGGTCTATCAGAGCTACACCAAGACGTGGGAGGACGGACCCTACAATGGTGGGGGTTGGGACGGTGCGGGCTTCCCGAACGGAGGGCGGACGTTCTTCGCGGTGGTGCCCAGGGTCTACTACGGCGCCACCGATTGGCTCACGATCCGCGGGTGGCTGCCGTACCACGTCCGGTCGCAGAATCTCCCGGGGGACAGCAACAACGGCACGAACTCCGGCTTCGGTGACATCATCATCGACCCGAAGATCCAGGTCTACAAGGGCGAGGGCGGTGGCTACCCAAGGGTCGCGATCCTGACCGGCGTCAGGATTCCGACGGGTGACACCGAGGGCATCGACGGCGACGGTCTTCTCTGCCTTTCGACCGGTTCGTGGGGCGTCTCCGTCGGCGCCGTTGCGTCCGCAGAGGTCGGCATCATGAAGGGCCACATCGC
>JALGVN010000229.1 GCA_025774645.1 bacterium | reverse complement strand
AGTGAGGCATCTGTTGTAGGGCTGGCGTCCCCATAGCGGACGTCTTTCGAACTCTTGACGTGCAGTGGCAGCTCGCCGCTGCAGCCTAATCGGCGCCCATGCTGTCACCGAGGCGGTCAGAAGACGTGGAGCAGCGGCATGGCGAGGAAGACAGAAGCTGCGAAGGGCCCTCCGTAGAGAGGGCAAACTGGCTCGTCACGCCCCGCTGCACAGACGCCACCGCGCACCGCCGTCCGACCCACATCAGCGCATCCCTTCTCATGCACTCCTGCCTGGGTTGACTCGCCGCCCGGTATAGCACGGGGACGGAGAACGCCCGAAGCCCTCCGCTCCCGGAACGACAACACCCGCCCTCGCGGACGGGTGGTTTCGATTGGATCATCTTCGGGCGCGCGACTCCGGCGCGCTACTTCACGAGCAGGAGCTTCTGGCCGCTCGACTCGCCGGCGATCTCGAGGCGGACGAAGTAGACGCCGGACGGCACCTGCCTTCCCCGCTCGTTCTTGCCGTCCCAGCTCGCGGGATGACGTCCGGTGCCGACAGCACCCTCGACGAGCGTCTTCACGACCCGGCCCCTCAGGTCGTAGATCACGAGCCTGACGGGACCGATGTGATTCGGGACGTCGAACTCGAGGCTCGTGCGCGACGTGAACGGATTAGGAGCCGGCGCGGAGAGCCGCGCCCTCAGTCGGCCCCCGGTCGTCACGCTCACGGGATCGCCGCTGACCACCTCCTCCCCCCAGTTCATGACCGCCCTGAGCTCGTACCAGAACGTCGTCTCGGGCCAGATGGTGTCGTCTTCGAACACGCCGGGCGACGACGGCGCGACGGGCTCCTCGTTCACCCGCTCGAACGGTCCGTCGGGCGACGTCGCGCGGTAGACGTTGAAGCCCTCGATACCGCTGAGCGACTCCACGGTCCACCGCAGGATGACGTTGCCGTCTTCTCCGATAACGCCGTAGTAGCTCCCCTCGACGGGGGTCGGCTCGTGGATGCCATCGATGAGCCTGTAGGACGTTGTGGTGACGCTGTCGTGGAAGTAGCAGTACCCGGCCGCGTCGAAGTTCGATATCCACGCCATGCCCCTGTAGTCGAATTCAACAGAGTCCCAGCACAGGGTCTTGAGCCAGGTCTCACCGGCGTCGTGGCTCACGTAGATGGCGGGCGTGGCGTTGCCATCGTCACGGGTGACCGTGCCGGCGAAGATGGTGCCCTGGGTGTTCTTCGACATGCCCCAGACGAAGGTGTTCTCTTCTCCCGTGAGCTCGAGCTTCGACGTGAACGTCCTGTCGTCGGCGGTCCAGTACACCGAGTTCGTTGAGTCGGGGTGGCCAACGTCGGAGCCGAAGATGCGGTGGTCTTCGGTGAACACGGCGGAGATCGGCTGTGCCAGGAGACTGTCCTCGAAGATCACGTCCCACGTGTCCCCGCCGTCGAACGAACGGATGAGCTGCGCCCGGTCAGGACCGTCGCCGATGGCCGCGTAGAGGTTTCCCCTGTGGGGATCGCACGCGACGAAGTGAACGTGCCGGCCGGTTCCCTCGTAGACCCTGTTCCAGTTCTCGCCCTCGTCGGCGCTCTTCCAGATGAACGCGCAGGTGTCGGACGACTCCCCGGCGTACTCCCCGATGAACAGGTTCCCCTGGAGGTCCTCGCACATCTTCCAGAACCCCTCGCCACACTCGAAGGCGAGCGGCTCCGTCCAGAAGCGGCCAGCGCCTCCCTCGTACCGCCCCATGTGGAGCGTGCTGGTCTGCTGTCGCGACACGAAGATCGTGCCGCGGGAGTCGACGGAGAGACCCCTGCTATTGCTCGCTTCGGCGAACTGGTGGATCTCGGCCCAGTTCCGGCCCTGGTCGGAGCTCGCCCAGACGCCGTTCGCGTAGAAACCGTAGAGCGTGTCGGCCGGGCCAACCCAGAGCGGGGAGACAGGGATCGACAACTCCTCGAAGTCGGGCACGTAGAAGTCTGTCGTATCACAGTCCTGGACGACGGCCGCCGCTGGAACGAACAGGGCGAGCGCCATCAGGACCAGAAGGGGTCTGATCATCGAGTGTCCCGAGAACCGTCGCATCGATCCCTACGGATACGTGACCAGCCAAGACTGGCCGTCCATGCTCCAAGTACGCCTCGAACCGTCATTTGAGCAGCACCATCCGCTTCGTGGCAGTGGTCTTCCCATCCGTGAGCCTCACGAAGTAGACGCCCGAGGCGACGCGCTCACCCCTCGCGTCGCGCCCATCCCAGACGGCCTCGTGCCTGCCGGCGACCACCTTGCCGGAGGCCACCGTCCGCACAAGGCGGCCGGTCACGTCGTACACTGAGAGTTCGATCTCAGCTGTGTTCTCGGGAACCGAGTACGCGATGGAAGTCAGAGGGTTGAAGGGATTGGGGCGGTTCTGTTCAAGCGCGAGCGTGACGGTCGGCAGCGATTCGCCGTCCGGAACACCGGCGCCTATCGGCACGCCGTCGTAGCGGCCCGATCTCTTGAAGTCGTTCCGGAAGCTCGCCCACTGGACGCCGTAGCCGAGCGCATACTCGCCGCTGACGTCCCAGATGCGGATGACGGCATCCATGTCGCACACGATGACCTCGACATCGCCGTCGGAGTCGAGGTCCGCGAGGGTCGGCGTCCCGATGACCGCGTCGTCGGCCTGCGTCGGCCATCCCACCAGCAGGTGCCCGTCGGCCGAGAACGCGAACACCTCGCCCGAGTCGCACCCGACGACGATGTCGGGACTAGAGTCACCGTCGACGTCCCCGATCGAGGCGCTCGAGATTGTGATCGCCGCCGGGTAGTTGACGTTGAGCTGCTGCGGCCACCCCGGGAGCTCCTGACCGCTGATGTCGAGAACGTGGATCGCACCGTGCTAGTCCGGCTGCACGATCTTGAGCAGTCCGCGGCCGTCGAGATCGGCCAGCGAGGGCGAGGGAGGGAAGTCCCCCCCCACCTCGATTGGCACCGGCCATCCGGGGAACGTCTCGCCGGACGCACTCAGAACGAGCGTTCCGGCATCGTTCGCGGTGACGACGATCTCCGGCGCGCCGTCCCCGTCCAGATCGCCCACCGCCGGCGATCCGATCACCGGCCCCCCGCACCAGACCGGGAACCCTGGCACGCTCGAGCCGTCGGGATTGAACACGTAGAGGCTCCCGCACCGCGACGGTACGATGATCTCGAGCTCGAGGTCCTCGTCGAGATCCGCAAGAGCGGCCGAGCCGTATTGGTAGCCGTACGGCCAGCCGAGATAGGCAAAGACACCGGAGGTCGTTGCGATTTCATCGCCATCGATGAGCTCCGCGCCGTTTGACTGCCAGCCGTAGAGGTACCCGTCAGCGCAGGGGACCACGACGTCGTCGAGTCCGTCCCCCGTGAGGTCGCCGAGAGCAGGCGTCGCCCAGCAGAAGTCGGGCACAACGACAGGCCAGCCGGGAACCACGCTCCCGTCATCTGCGTTCCAGGCGTAGACGCGGAACTCGTCGTCCGTCGGAGCGTAGCTGCCCCACGGGATTCCCACGAGCTCGGGGTAGGGATCGCCGTCCATCTCACCCACGGCGAGCGAGGCGCGGTATCCGCCGACCGCCTGTGTCGTGAAAATCCCGTCCGTGCTGGGGTCGTTGTCGCCATCCATGTACTCCCTGCCGTCGTGGTGCCAGCAGCAGACCTGCCCCGAACCGACGAGGACCTCGTAGTCCCCGTCCAAATCGATGTCGGCCACGGTCGGCGTGCCGTACATGCCTTCGTACCCCATGCGGGGCCAGCCCGACAGGCTCGGCGGGTTCGTGCCCACCTGCAGCACGAGCGACGGCTCGCTCTCGTTTCCGGAGGAGTCCACCGCCGTGACCTGGTAGTCGTACAGCGTC
>JALGVN010000228.1 GCA_025774645.1 bacterium | reverse complement strand
CTCACCGGCGTTCCCCTCGAGCCTGAGAGCGATCTCTACCTCGCCGTTCCCAGCCGCGCGCTCGACGAGCTCGAGCGACAGAGCCTTCGTCGACTCGTCAGGCAGAAGCGGCACGATCCGCGGTGTCACCATCCCGTAGTTCATCGCGAAGATCATCAGATCCTCGAACTGGATGGCCGCGTCGGGATACGGGAGTCCGAGCCTGGAGCCGTTCGGGTTAACCGTGGGCCCGACATCGCACTCGGCGTTGTTGCCGACCGGGTTCGTCGCGTAGTAGGTGCCACCCAGCTTGCCGATGTCGGCATCGTTGACGAGGCCGTTGTAGCCCCAGACGCCGAGCGTCGTCGCCACGTCGCCGAGCCAGTAGTTGTTCGAGAGGTCCTGGGCAGACGCCGCAGCGGGGCCGTAGTTCCGCGCGATGTCGTAGCAGAACGCCTGGTAGTAGTAGATGTTCCGCGGGACAACCGCGTCGGTCGCGCTCGCGAGTGCCCCGTTGTACACCTCGAAGCCCTGCGTCTCGTCCGCTGGGTAGTACCCGCCGAGACCCGCCGGCCAACCGGCCACGAAGAGCGGATACAGAGGATACTCGCCAGCGTTGTCAAGACGACGGACGGTCACACCCGCCAGGTAGAGGTCCGTCCCCATGGTCCAGCCGAGGTCGCACTTCTGGTTGCCGACGACCGCGTCGAAGGCAGTCACCGCTGTGGGCGGCAGGTTGTCGGCAATGATCGTGTCGCTGTCCTGCGCCGCCGGGTTCCCGATCGGATCGGTCGCGTCGACCGTGACCGTGACGGTGCCGTTCGTGGGCGTGCACGCCACGCTCGTGATCGCGGTCGTCCACGTTGCGACTCCCCCACTGTACGTGTCGGGGTTCACTGCCGCGCCACCGCCGAGCCCGGTCAGATCCGCGAAGATGTTCGGGATGCCGAACGTCGGATCGTCGTCCGTGACCGTTGCCGTCACGCGCGCCGCATCGGTGTCCTTGATGTAGTCGTCGGTGTGCGCGAGCGTCAGGTTCTCGATCAGGGTCGCTATCACCACCGGCGCCTGGACGTCGACGATGAGCTCACCGTCGTCCTCGTAGAAGCCGGGGAGCACCGCGTTCGTGTTGTCCCTGGCCGAGAGGATCGTCACGTCGATCGGACTCGTGCCCTGGGTCAGCCCCGTGAAGGCGACCGAGAACATCGTCCCGGGACCCGTGACGCCCGGGTTGCTGGCGCCGAGGATCGCGCAATCGATCGTGATCTCGTTCGCCCCCGACGCGCTCGCCTGGAAGATGGTCGACCCGGCGTCGGAGAGAAGAGTACCTTCCGTCACGCTGCCGGGCGCCGTGCTCGCGATGGCGCCGGTCCAGGAGAACTTGATCGAGTACCCGTAGACCAAGCCGCCCCCGCCGCCGAGGTAGTTGACGTCGACCGTCTGCGTCGGACCGGCCACCGTCAGATACTCGGGATCAGGATCGCACACGATGTTCGCCGTGCCCGTCTTCCCGATCCACGGATCGTAGTCCGCGCCCGTGGACACCGGCACGCCTGTGCCGGGTCCCGCGCCGCTCGGACCGCTCGCGTCGCCCCACCAGTTCATCTCCGCGTCGACGACCGCTCTCGAAACGTCGTCGTTCTTCACGCCGTACGACGTCCCGCTGAACGAGTTCCACCCGATCGTGGTCGTGGCCGCCTGGCTCACGATGTGGACGTCGATGTCATGACCGGTGAAGACGTTGTAGGAGATCTCGATGCCGTCGCCGGGAAGCGGGCTGTCCAGCTTGATCCCGGTCGGCGTGGACGCCGCGCCTGCGAGGTTGTTCGTGAAGATGTTGCTCAGGGCCTTGAACACGAACGTCGCCGCCGCGTCGTTGTTGTCCCCATCCGCGGACAGTGCTCCCCTGCCATCCGACGGGTTCCCAACGCCGTTGAATCCGTAGAGGTTGTTCCCGACGAAGCTGTTCCCCTGAACGGTGTTGTCGGCAACGTGCCAGAGCGTTATGCCGGCGTTCCAGTTGTCGTACACGTCGTTGTCTTCGAACGTGTTCCGGATGCCACCGATGCTCAGGAGCCCGTGCTCCTTGTTGTTGTAGCTCTCGTTGTCGTAGACATCGGTGTCCGAGCACCCGGTCGCTCCGGTGTACGACGAAGCGGCAAGGTAGATCCCCGACTCGATGTTGTCGTGGATGACGTTATCGTGAATGTCGCCGTTCGCGCCGTCCTGGTAGCGGATGCCGCGGTCGTTCTCGTAGATCGTGCAGTCGGCGATCTCGCTCGCCGTGGAGTTCTCGATCCGCATGGCGCCGCCGTTGTTGGCGTACGTCGCCCAGTCGGATGCAGCGCTCGCCTGCGTCGGCGGATACGAGTATGCCGTGCCGTCGTACCCGTTATGATAGAACGTGCAGTCGAGCACGTCGACGTCGCCGGCGCTCGAGCGGACACCGTACCGCCCGTAGCGCACGGTCAGCTTCTCGAGACTGACCGCGTACCCCGCGGCGTTGATGGTGAACGTGTTCGAGGAAGAGAGAGGAGACGCGGCCGCCTCAACGATCACGCCCGCCTCGGTCTGACCGATGATCGTCACGGCCTTGCCGGTGATTGTGTTCGCGCCGGTGTACGTACCGTTCAGAAGGTTCACCGTGCTGCCGGATACCAGATCGATGCCCTCCTGGACTCTCCCGGTACCCCCGCTCTGCGGGCTGACGTCGTCCACGTAGAGCTCCGAGAAGTCGCCCTGGAATCCGGGGTCTCCGCTCGTGTCCGTGCCGGTCGCCAGCCACGGCGTGTAGTCGATGGTCCCGGAGACGTCGTCGGTCGGATCCAGGTCTCCCCACCAGTTGCCGGAGGCGTCGAGCATGCCGCTTGTGAATTCGCCGCCCCCGTGATCGGTGAAGAGCGCGTAGTTGGTGATGCCCGTGAAGCTGTTGTCGTAGATCGAACCCGTGGGCGCCGGCTCAACCCCGAGACCGGGCAGCCAGATTCCCTGCCAGCAGTCGTCGATCGCGTTGTTGTGGATGTCGACCGCTCCGACGCGCCATGTCTGAACCGCCTGACCCTCGCCCCACTGGTTCATGTTCACGGTGGTGATGGTGTTGGCGTAGAACTCGAGCACATCCACCGCGTGTGCCTCGAGACAGGCCCAGGCGTTCGAAACCGTCGGGTGCGGGTTCCAGTTGTCGTTGATGTTCTCCCACACGTTGTGGTGCGCGGTAACGAGATCGATTCGGTCGGCGTTGTCACCACGGAATGCCACCGCGCCGTCGCACTCGTGGATGTAGTTGTACGTGAAGGTGACGGTCCCCATGACCGTCTCCCAGCCCGTGCTGGCAGAGTCGAAGACCGACCAGCCCCCCACATTCTTGAACTCGCAGTTCGTGACCGTCACGTCACCCGTGAGACGGCCGCCGGCGTACGAGCTGCGGGTGGGATAGGTGGCCCCCTCACCGTCGATGAGCACGTGGTCCATCGTGAAGTCGTTGTTGGGGTGGCCGGCCCGAATGACGGCCCCCGCTGCCACCTCGCCCGAGATCGCGAAGTGCGCGAGCGTAAGCAGATCCACGTCATCGCTCAGGAGCATGCCACCGGTCAGGAAGGTCAGTGTCGTGCCGGCGCCAGACAGCGTCATCGGCGTGAGTCCCGGGATGACGATCCCGCCGGGGTAGGTCCCCGCCGCGATGTGAATCACGTCGCCCGAAACCGCTGCATCGACCGCACCCTGGACCGTCGCGTGGTCGCCGGGAACGTAGATGTCGCCAGCGAACGCCGGGGCGGCCACCAGGAGCAGAAGGACCGTCCAGAGGGCGATGTCTCTCATTCCGTTCGTTCTCATTGCGTTTTCCCCCTATGCACGCGCACCACTTGAACACACCGCGATCAACCGCTCACCCGCTCT
>JALGVN010000227.1 GCA_025774645.1 bacterium | reverse complement strand
CCTCCCGACCCGACACGCAGAGCTACCTCTGGTGGCGCACGCGGTGGGATCACTTCCGGGCCGAGCTCCGGCTCCGGAACGTCGGGTCGGCGCGGGTCGATGCCGCGAACACCGAGACGATCGGGGCGTACACGGTCGCCGACGTCTGGGCGTCGCTCGATCTGCCGTGGAAGGGCGTGGCCCTGAACGTGGAGGCCAGGAACCTCCTCGACCAGGCCTACGAGACGCGGAAGGGGTATCCGCTGCCGGGGCAGGAGTGGACGGTGGCGCTCGTGTTCGAGTCGGGGCCGGGGCAGTAGGGCCGCCCGGCGGGCCAGCGTGGGGTAGCCCCGTGCGACCGACGGAGGAATGAGATGGCAGGCGGAGCATCGTTGTTTCATCGGGAGATCCGGACGGAGATCGAGATCGACGCGTCCGCGAGCCGCGTGTGGGCGATCCTGACCGACTTCGATCGCTATCCGGAATGGAACCCGTTCGTCCGGCGGATCGAGGGTGTGGGTGAGGTGGGGAAGAGGTTCAGGGCCACCATCGTACCGCCCGGGTCGCGCGGCATGTCATTCTCGCCGACGCTCCTGAAGCTCGAGCCCAAGAGGGAGCTCCGGTGGATCGGGCACCTCCTCGTGGCCGGCGTCTTCGACGGCGAACACATCTTCGAGATCGAGCCGATCGGGGAACGACGCGTGCGGTTCGTGCAGCGGGAGCGGTTCCGGGGGCTCTTCACGGCGCCTCTCTTGAAGTCGATCGGAGCGGCCACGCGGCAGGGCTTCGAGGCGATGAACCGGGCGCTCAAGGCAGAGGCGGAGAAGCCGCTGGTTCACTGAGCCGGTGCCGGTGGCGCCGGCCGCGCTTCGTGGGGAAGCCACCCGCGGGAATCGCCCGCAGTCAGCGGGGAGACGGAACGATGGATCTGTCCGAGCTCGGAACTCCCTGCCTGGTCCTCGACCGGGGGAAGATCGACGAGAACATCCGGCGCATGCGAGAGCATCTCTCCGGCCGCGGCCCCGTGCTGCGGCCGCACGCGAAGACGGCCAAGTGCATCGAGGTCATCGCTCGCGCCCTCGACGATCCGTCGGGCCCCGTCGCCGTCTCGACGCTCAAGGAAGCCGAGTACCTCTTCGAACACAGCGTCAAGGACATCCTCTACGCCGTCGGCATCGCGCCGACCAAGCTCGAGCGCGTCGCTGCGCTCCGGGGGAGCGGCGCCGACGTCACGATCGTGCTCGACAGCGTGGAGATGGCGCGGCTCGTCGCAGCTCGGGGAGCGGAGCTCGGTACGGAGTTCCCCGTTCTGGTCGAACTCGACTGCGACGGCGAGCGCGCCGGGGTGACTCCGGGCGATCCCGCGCTCCTCGAGATCGGGCGCGTGCTCGACGACGAGCCGGGGACCGAGCTTCGAGGCGTGATGACGTACGCGGGCGTGTCGTATCAGGCTCAGGCGGCGGACGACACTCGGAGGGTCGCAGCGCGGGAGCGCGACGTCGCCGTCGAGAGCGCCGGGGCGCTGAGGCGGGCGGGACTGCCGTGTCCCGTCGTCAGCGTCGGGTCGACGCCGACGGCGTGGTTCGCGGGTGATCTCTCCGGCGTGACCGAGGTCCGGGCCGGCGTGTACATGTTCAACGATCTCGTGATGGCGGGCCTGGGGATGGGCGAGGTGGACGACATCGCCGTCTCGGTGCTCGCCTCCGTCATCGGCTGGCAGGCCGATCGGGGCTTCCTCATCACCGACGCCGGATGGATGGCGCTCTCGCGCGATCGCGGCACCGCCTGCCACGTCGTGGATCAGGGCTACGGTCTGGTCTGCGGGATCGACGGCGTTCCCCTGGACGACCTCATCGTGACCTCCACGAACCAGGAGCACGGGATCGTCGGGAGCCGCGGCGGGGGCGGTGTCGATCCCGGGCGGTTCCCCGTCGGCAGTTTTCTTCGGATCCTGCCGAGCCACGCGTGCGCCACGGCGGCCATGCACGACCGATACCACGTGGTCGATTGCACGACCGAGGTGGTCGACGTGTGGCAGCGTGTGAACGGGTGGTAGGGGACGGAACCCCTCTGTGACTCGCAGCGAATCCACCAGCCACGATCCAGCTTGACCACACCATTCTTGTGGTGGTATCATCTTTCTTGGACAATGCTTCGGGAGTAGGGACCGAACTCGGAGAACTCCAACATGACGATTGCTGCGGGAGACAGCTGCCGGACTCAGGCGCCGTCGCCGCAGCTTCTTCGTTCCTAGGGGATGGACCGTAGGCTGAGGTTCTGCAGCGGACATGTTCCGATGATCCCCCGTGGGCCAGGGAGGCCCGTCATCATGCGAGAAGGGCGAAGGTCGGTTGAGAGCAAGGTAGGGATGCGGTTCGCCCGGTCTGTGATTATTCACGTGTTGGCCGCGTGGGTTCTCGTCGCGTGGGCGGGGGCAGCTCGGGGAGAGTGGCAGACCTTCGGTCCTGGCGACGGGCTGGCGCACAGCCGGGTGCAGGCGATCCTCGAGGACAGCTCTGAGAATCTGTGGTTCGGGACATACCAGGGTTTGAGCCGCTACGACGGAGTGATCTGGACTACCTGCTGCGACGCTGATGTGCGCGCGATCATTGAGGACAGCTCAGGAGACATGTGGTTTGGTACCAGCTTCCCTGTAGCGGGTGGGGGCAGCGGCGTTGGTCGCTTCGACGGCGTGAGTTGGACTTGGTATACGACTGCGGACGGGCTGGCGGGCAACGACGTACTGGCGATCCTCGAGGACAGCTCGGGGGATCTGTGGTTCGGGACTAAGGACGGCGTGAGTCGCTACGACGGTGTGGGCTGGACGACGTACACGACTGCCGACGGCCTTGCGAATGACATTGTACGCGCGATTGTGGAGGATGTCTCAGGGAATCTCTGGTTTGGAACCTACGGCGGTGGCGTGAGTCGCTACGATGGCGTGGGCTGGGCGACCTACACGACAGCCGATGGGCTGGCGGACGACGATGTAGTGGCCGTCATCGAGGACAGCTCGGGCGACCTTTGGTTCGGGACCTCCGGTGGTGGAGTCAGTCGCTTCGACGGCATGAGCTGGACGACGTACACGTCAGCAGATGGGCTGGCGGAGGAGCATGTGCAAGCGATTCTCGAGGACAGCTCGGGGGATCTGTGGTTTGGGACCAATGATGGTGTGAGTCGCTTCGACAGCATGAGCTGGACGACGTACACCATTGCCGACGGCCTTGCGCACAACAGTGCACATGCGATCGCGGAGGATGCCTCCGGGAATATGTGGTTTGGGACCTACGGCGGTGGCGTGAGTCGCTACGACGGCGTGAGTTGGGCGACGTACACGACAGCCGATGGGCTGGCCGTCGACGACGTACTGGCCGCCGTCGAGGACAGCTCTGCGCATCTGTGGTTTGGGACCTATGACGGTGGTGTGAGTCGCTACGACGGTGTGAACTGGACGACGTACACGACCGCAGACGGGCTCGCGGACAACGACGTGTTCGCGATCATCGAGGACGGCTCCGGGAACCTGTGGTTTGGGACCTTGGGTGGTGTGAGCCGCTACGACGGCGTGAGCTGGACGACGTACACGACCGAAGACGGGCTCGCGCATGACGAGGTGCTCGCGGTCATCGAGGACGGCTCCGGGAACCTGTGGTTTGGAACCTACGGTGGCGGCGTGAGTCGCTACGACGGCGTGAACTGGACGACGTACACAACGGCCGACGGGCTGGCGAACAACGACGTGCGTGCGATCATCGAGGGCAGCTCTGGAGATCTGTGGTTCGGGACCAACGGTGGCGTCAGTCGCTACGACGGTGCCGGGTGGACGACGTACACGGTCGACGACGGGTTGGCGGGGCAGGTCGTGTACGCGATTGCCGTGGATAGCTTGGGCAACCTGTGGTTT
>JALGVN010000226.1 GCA_025774645.1 bacterium | reverse complement strand
CTGGTCGAGGGCGGCGCTCCCGAGATCATCGGGAACACGTTCACGGCGAACCCGGGCGGCATGGGTGGAGGGCTGTACGTGACGGCCGGTGCGACGTCCGAGGTCCACGACAACCTGTTCCAGGACAACGAGGCGTGCTGCGGCCCCGGCGGGGCGATCCTGATCGACGCTGGATCGGAGCCGCACGTCTTCGACAACGTGTTCACCGGGAACCACGGCTTCGCGGGCGGGGCCGTCGCGGTCCAGAGTGCGGGCGGGCTCATCGAGCGGAACGAGTTCACCGGCAACGGCGGAACCGACGGCGGGGCGCTCTCCGTGTGGTCGGCAGACCCCGTGGTCCGCGAGAACACGTTCGTCGGCAACCTCGCCACGACCGGGGGCGGCGCCGTGCTCTTCAAGTTCGGGGGCGCGGCGCAGTTCTACGACAACCTGGTCGTCGGCAATGAAGCCGAGGGCAACGGAGGCGGCATCCTCGTGAGCGGGTCGTCGCCCGAGATCTCCCGCATCACCGTGGCCGGGAACTCGGCGGCCCAGGGCGGGGGAATCTACGTCGCGGGTTCCGCCGAGCCCACGTTCGAACGGGTGATCGTCGCGATGAACGCCGGCGCCGGCGGGATCGTCTGCGAGAGCTCGGGCTCGGCGCCGAGCTTCAGCTGCTCCAACGTCTACGGGAACGAGGGCGGCGAGTTCGCGGGGCAGTGCGCGGATCCGACCGGCACGGACGGCAACATCTCGGAGGACCCCAAGTTCTGCGACGCGGGGGCGGGCGACTACGCGCTCTGCAATACGTCACCGTGCGCCCCGGGGGAGCACCCGGACGGTTGGGAGTGCGGCCTGATCGGCGCCCTCGACGTCGACTGCATCTGCGAGCAGACTGCCATCGAGGACGAGGCGACGTGGGGGGCGATCAAGGCGTTCTTCCGGTGAACGGAAGCAGGCGCGTGGTCTGGGCGGCTCGGGAAGGGTCCCGGGCCGTCCAGGGCCCGCCCTGCCAGTCGGGACGAGGTGGAACCCACGCCCCGGAGTCGGCGTCTAATAAGGGAGCGCTTGACGCACGTGGTCGGGAGCGCCATACTGCTGATTACACTCGGGACATCTGTTCAATTGAGCCCACCTTCGGTTCCTTGGGGCACTTGCCCGGCTTCCACTGCCTTCTCTCTTGAGGACGCCGCATGAATGCACTGATGATCTACCCGCAGTTCCCTGACACGTTTTGGGGCTTCAAACACGCTCTCAAACTCATCCGCAAGCGGGCGGGATCGCCTCCTCTGGGGCTCCTGACGGTTGCGGCCATGCTGCCCGCGGACTGGGAGCTGCGCCTCATCGACCTGAACGTCACCGAGCTCACGGACTCCGATCTTGCGTGGGCCGACTGCGCCCTCGTGAGCGGAATGGTCGTCCAGCGGGGGTCCGCGCTCCGGGTCATCGCTCGGTGCAAGGCGGAGGGTCTCACGGTCATCGCGGGCGGTCCGCTCTTTACGACCGAGCACGCGGAGTTCGAGGACGTCGACCACTTCGTCCTGAACGAGGCCGAGCTGACGCTTCCGCCGTTCCTCTCCGACCTCGAGCGGGGGAAGGCGAAGCGCGTCTATTCTTCCGACGAGTTCCCCGATCTCGGAGAGAGTCCGATTCCCCGGTGGGACCTCATCGATCGGCGTGCCTACTCGTCCAGGAACATCCAGTACTCCCGCGGATGTCCGTTCAACTGCGAGTTCTGCAGCGTCACTGAGCTCTTCGGTCACGGCTGGAGGACGAAGTCGGCGGATCAGATCATCGCCGAGCTCGACGGCCTCTATGATCTCGGCTGGAGGGAGACCGTCGGGTTCGTCGACGACAACCTGATCGGGAACAAGGAACGGCTGCGGACCGAGCTCCTCCCGGCGCTGGTCGAGTGGCGGAAGGGCAAGCGGGGGATGAACTTCAGCACCCAGGTGACGATCAACCTCGCCGACGACCCTGAGCTCATGAAGCTGATGGTGAAGGCGGGCTTCGACACGGTCTTCGTGGGGATCGAGAGCATCGAAGCGGGCGCGCTCACCGAGTGCAACAAGAAGCAGAACGAGAACCGCGACATGCTTGAGGACGTGAAGCGCATCCAGCGCGCCGGGCTCCAGGTGCAGGGTGGGTTCATCGTCGGCTTCGATCAGGACACGCCGGCGGTCTTTCAGCGGATGACCGACTTCATACAGAAGAGCGGGATCGCGACCGCGATGGTCGGGCTCCTCCAGGCGCCGGCCGGCACGAGCCTGTACAAGAGACTCGTGGGCGAGGGACGCATCAGCAGCCTCATGACCGGTGACAACACCGACGGCACGACGAACGTCGTGCCGGTCATGGGGCTCGAATCCCTGCAGAGGGGATACCGGCAGGTTCTCACCGACATCTACGCACCCCGGAACTACTACCCGAGGATCCGGACCTTCCTCCGGGAGTACAGGCCGGCCCGGACGAACTCGCGGCTCCGCGGCTGGCACGTCGTCGCGTTCCTGCGCTCGATCTACTACCTGAGCATCGTGGGGAAGGAGCGCTTCCGCTACCCCGGGCTCCTGATCTGGACCATCTTCAACCGGCCTCGGGCGTTTCCCACCGCCATCGTGCTCGCCATCTCCGGGTACCACTTCCGGAAATGCGGTGAGCTTCTGGCCTCCTAGCCGTTCCCGGAGAAGCGACACAACGTGCAAGGCCCGCTGTTACGGCGGGCCTCAGTGCACCTCGTTCCTGAACAGCAATCTTCAATGAACATCACTCACCACGGCGCTGCCGTCAAACGCCCTGAAATCGCCGTTTTCAGGGGATAGACGGGACGCATCTGTTCGGTCCTCTCAGGCACAACATATGCATCTTTAGCAGGATACAATGGGCGGCCCACCGGTCGAAGAGACCTGGGGGTGGCGTTGCCGCATTACATTCAGACCTTCCGGGGGTGAGAACGATGAGGGCCTTGACCGGACGTCTCGGGAATCAGAGGGGCTCGACGATCGCGGCGGTGACCATGCTCGGGGTCATCATGCTCGTGCTCGCGCTGACCGTGTTCAGATTCGGGTCGATGGACGCCGCGCTGGTCGTGCGCGACATCGACGCGGCGAACGCGTTCTGGCTGGCGGAGTCCGGGATCGAGCGAGGGGAGAGCTGGCTTCGGGCTCAGGAGAGCCTGCCGGAGGAGGAGATGTGTCCCTTCGGCGAGACCCCCGACACGCTCGGGTGCGGGCACTACGACGTCGCGATCATACCGGACATGTCGCTGGCCAGACCGGTGTACACCGTGAGCTCGAACGGCACGTCAGGAACCCGGTCGCGCGTGCTCGAGGCCGACGTGTCGCGCGTGGCGTTCTCCGACTACCTCTACTACGTCAACAGGAACGTCGGCACGGGACCGGCCTGGTTCTACACCGGCGAGACGATCGACGGCCCCATCCACTCGAACGGCGAGATCGGCATCGCGGGCGATCCGGTCTTCACCGACGTGATCGAGAGCGCTGCTTCCACGTTCCTCTACTACAACGACGGAACGCCTATCAGTCTGGCGACCGACAACAACGCACCGCACGACGAGCCCGACTTCCAGGAAGGCTACGTCCTCAACGGGACGGAGATGGACTGGATCGCGCAGGCCGACTTCCACGTCGTCGAGGATCGGGCCGACCTCACCCTGGGCGGAGGCCACAAGCTCGTCTTCGGCAGAGAGACCGATGGCGGCCCGGGGCCCGGGTGGGTGAGCTACTCGAAGATCAACAAGAACGATTGGACCGACGTGGAACTCTCGACTCTCGCGAACGGCGTCATCTACCGTCATCTACCTCAACGGCGACTGTGAAGTGTCGGGCGTCGTCGACGGGCAGGTGAGCATCCTCTCGAACGGCCAGATCGACATCGTGGACGATCTCGTCTGCTTCGACGCGGGCGAGAGCGGACCCAACGAGGGCTGCGACGACATCATCGGGCTGATGGCGGGGAGCAAGGTCATGGTCGCAGAGACCGATGCGAACGAGAGCGACTGCGAGATCCACGCCTACATCATCGCCGTGAACAACCAGGCAAGCCTGGTCGACCGGTACAGCCACGGTAGCCCGCGGGGCACGCTCACTCTCTACGGAGGCATCGCCTCCGACAAGTGGGGCCCCGTCGGAACGGGCTACTTCGACGGCGGCCAGCTTGTCATACTCACCGGCTACCGAAGGGACTTCCACTACGACTGGAGGCTTCGGGAGTTCCTGCCTCCGGGATTCGACGACGTCGTCTTCGAGGGCGGAGCGGTCTTGCGCCTGGCATGGCGGGACGTGACGCCGCGGTAGCGACCGGCGCCGTCGGCAAGCTCGGCAAGCTGCCTATCCATCACCAACAACAGGAAGACCCACCCGTCAGGGTGGGTCTTCTCACTTCTGATGTCAC
>JALGVN010000044.1 GCA_025774645.1 bacterium | reverse complement strand
TCGTCCTCGAGGTAGTGCGTGAGCGTCGCCTGCAGCGCCGCGAGTGTGAGCTTCCCCGGTCTCAGAGCCCGAGTCAGGGGGTTCGCGCGCATCCGGGCGACCACGTCGGCCGTGCCGACCGCAATCCCGGCCTGCGGGCCGCCGAGCAGCTTGTCGCCGCTGAAGGTCGACACCGTCGCCCCGGCCTTCACGCTCTCGGCGACCGTCATCTCTCCGCGGAGACCGATGCGGTCGGTGTCAACGAGGATCCCGCTGCCGAGATCGTGGATGACGGGGATGCCGTGCCGCCCGCCGATCTCCGCGAGTTCGCGGATGCCCACGCGCTCAACGAAGCCGACGATCTCGTAGTTGCTCCAGTGGACCGCCATGAGCGCACCAGTGGTTCCTCGGACGGCTTCCTCGACGTCGGACACGTGCGTGCGGTTCGTCGTGCCGACCGCGGCCATTCGAGTTCCGCTCTTCTCGAAGACCTCCGGGAGCCTGAAGGAGCCCCCGATCTCGATGAGCTCGCCGCGCGAGACGATGACCTCGCGGCCGGCCGCCAGTGTGTTGAGCGCCAGGAGGACCGCCGCGGCGTTGTTGTTCACCACCAGAGCGTCTTCCGCCCCGGTCAGCTCGCAGAGCGCGTCGCGCACGAGGAAGTCGCGCTTGCCGCGTTTCCCGCCTCTCAGGTCGTACTCGAGATTCGAGTAGCCTCGCGCCACTGCCGTCACGGCCTCGAGCGCGGATCGCGCCATGGGCGCCCGCCCGAGGTTCGTGTGGACGACGACACCGGTGGCGTTGATGACGGGAACGAGATCGCTCAGGGCGGAGCGTCTGACCTCCCGCTCGAGACGGAGAAGGATCGCGCCTCGGGCATCGTCGATCGAGGCGCCGTCGTCAGGGCCGTCGCTCTCGAGCATGTTCCGACGTTCCTTCTCGAGCGCTTCGCGGACCGAACGCGCAACCATCGGACGCGGGCGCTCGTCGAGCACGCCTTGCGTTTCGAGGTAGCGAATCGCCTCGTCTACGGACGGAATCGCCTTGAGAATGTCGTGACTGCTCATGAGCGTTTGGTGGGTTCCGGGGCTTCCGCGAGCCTCCGGCAGTTCCGAGGCCCGTCGGACCTCCAGCGAGCGCGACGTAAGAGCGGTCCCGCGCTGCGGTTGCGGCGCGCCGCCCGAGCCTCGACAGAATAGCCCGGTGCCAACCGGCGGTCAAGCCATTTCGCCTTCCCGGCGTGTCCGGTCCGAAGAGACTGGCCGCCCGTGGACGGAATCGCGGCGCTCGTGAGTCCGGCGCGCTCATCGGGGGCGGGCACAACCTGCGGAGCAGCCGCACGGACGTAACGCGTTCCCGTTCCTCAGGCCGACCCCGAAGCCGATTCCGCCAGTCGGGCCGTGCAGAAAGGGGGCCGGCGCGGTCACCGTCGAGGCAGCGAAAGGCGGCGAGGGGTTGGCGTAACCTCGCGAACTCAGCGCGGTTACGGACGGAAGAAGACGGAACCCACGGCGCCGTGGCACGTCAATTGCAGTACGTAGACGTGGGCGCCCCCCGGTCGATGCAAGGGGGCTTCCCAGGGCAGCGGGGTGGGGTGAAAGGAGGTGAGGTGAGTGAACAAGTGAGTACGCCGGGACGGCAGTGCGTCGCCCGGCGCGTTCGTTGTTGCCGGCAGACTGGTGTGACGCCGGCGGTCTGAGACGGTCATCCACCTGAAGAAGGAGTCCCGTGAATGAACGGAAAGCTAATGATCGCTGTGACGCTGATCGCTCTTCTCCTTATCTCCTGCTCTGCTTCTGCGAAGAAGGAACTCGCGCACTCGTCGAAGCCCCCGGTGTCGTCCAAGGAGGGGCGCACTCCGATCGTGGTGTTCTTCGATGACATGGAGAGCGGCGTCAACGGATGGACGTCCGTCGACAACACGGCGACGGCCGCGACCAAGTTCCACCTCGACACATACTACGCGTACGAGGGTGAGTACTCGTGGTGGTGCGGCGAACAGAACGCGTCGTTCGCCGGCGGCGACGGTTACGCGAACGGCTGGGACCAGAGGCTCGACGTTCCGGCGGTCGACCTGACCGGAGCCACCTATCCGATTTTCACGTACGCATTCCGCTACGACTCCGAAGCCGGATACGACTTCAGCTACGTGCAGGCCGAGAGCCTGGGGGTCTTCGTCGACCTCAACCGCGGTTACAGTGGATCGAGCGGCGGCTGGCAGAATCTCGGAACGTACGGATTCGCGCTGGGGACCTACGACAATCCGTTCGTCGCCCGCTTCAGGTTCATCTCCGACGGAGCGTGGTCGGACGGCGACGGGCTGTACGACTCGGACGGCGGGGCGTTCCACTGCGACAACATCAGGGTATTCGATTTCTACGGAGGCACGGTCTTCTTCTACGAGAACTGCGAGGGAGGCGGACTCTGCACGCCGAGCGTCCCGGCCTCCTCAGGCGACTGGTGGCACCAGATATCCCGGCCGTGCCCGGCGTACAGCGGCCTGCGCAGCTGGTGGTGCGGTGACGACGCCGACACGTCCCTGATTCCGCCGAACGTCAGTAACTCCCTCCTCTCCCCCGTGGTGAACATCGCCGGCAGCACCGTCTGCACCATGCGCATGTTCCTCCACGCGGAGGTCCCGACGGTCGACAACGACTACTGGACCGAGGAGATCACGGTCGACGGCGGATCGAGCTGGCATCTGACGGGCGCCTGGTGGGGTGACTTCGGCCAGTGCGACGGCTGGGGCAATTCGGGTCTGGTCGGGATCGACCTCTCGCCGTACCTTCCCGGTTCGTCGTTCCAGTTCCGCCTGAGCTTCTTCACGACCGACAACGGCTGCGGTCCTGGCGCCACGGGAGCTGCGGGCATCATGCTCGACGACTTCTGGGTCGAGGACTGGACGGGATCGGCCGTCGAGGAGACCACGTGGGGCAGGTTGAAGGCGCTCTATCGTTAGGCCGCGTACACAGGCAGCAGACGCAAATGGACGGGCGGCGCCTCGGCGTTGCCCGTCTTCTTCTTCCGGTCCCGTCGTCTCGGACGCCGGGCGGTCTCGCTAGAGGTACCTCACCACGATGTAGACGCTCGTGATCGCGAGACAGACCGCGGTCACGGGCACGCCGGCCGACGCGTAAGTCCTGAAGGTGAGAGGCTCCCGCGACTTCTCGGATATTCCCACGACCGCCATGTTGGCAGCCGCGCCCACGACCGTGGCGTTCCCGCCGAGACAGGCGCCCGCGGCCAGCGCCCACCAGAACGCGAAGGCGATCTCCGGCGTCCCCGCTCCACCGAAGTGATTCGCGAGGAGCTGAACGACCGGGATCAACACGGTGACGGTCGGCACCGCCGAGAGGACGGCTGAGAGCACGGCCGTGCCCCACAGTGTGATGAGCACGAGCACGACCGGACTGTCGCTCACGGAGAGGAAGCCCCGCGCGAGGTAGTCGACTATGCCCACCTTTTCGAGCGCGCCGACGAGGACGAAGAGCCCCAGGAAGAAGAAGAGCACGCCCCACTCGACGTCGACAAGGACCTCCTCGGGGTTCACGCGCGTGATGACCAGCAGGAGCGCGGCTCCGGCGAGTGCTACGGTGGCCGGCTCGAGTCCGAGCTGATGGTGGAACAGGAAGCCCGCGAGCACGAGTCCGAGGACGAGGACGGACCGCCGGAGCAGCGCGGCGTCCTTGATCACTTGCGCCGGGTCCATCGCCTCGAGCGTCTCCATCTTGGACTTGTCGGGAGGCTCGAGGAAGTCCTGGCCCACGCGGAACCGCAGCATGAGCAGTACGGCGACGGCGCAGACCGCCGCCAGTGGCCCCAGGTTCACGAGGAAGTCCGTGAAGTTGAGACTCTCCCCTCCCGGCGGGATGAGCGCGCGGCTGCCGACGAGTATGTTCGGCGGGTCACCGATCATCGTCGCCATGCCGCCGACGTTCGACATCATGATCTCCATGATGAGAAACGGCGCGGCTTGCTTGCCGAGCACGTCGGCGACCAGGTAGACGACCGGCACGATCATGAGGACAGTCGTAACGTTGTCGATGAAGGCAGACGCGACGGCCGTGACGATGCCGAACCCCGCGAAGATGAGGAACATGCGTCCCCTCCCGCGCCGTGCCACCGTGAGCGCGAGGAAGCGGAACGCCCCGGTTCTCTTCAGGATGGCGACGATCAGCATCATCCCGATGAGCAGACCGAGCGTGTTCCAGTCGACGAACGCGACAGCCTCGTCCTGAGACAGAGAAAGCCCCGGCAGGAGCAGCAGTGCAAGCGCTCCCGCCAGGGCGATCGTTGTTCGATGGAGCCGTTCGGTGACGATGAAGAAGTACGTGACGAAGAAGACCACCGTCACCGCGACGACCTGGTACATTACCGTCGGGCCTTTCTCACTGCCCCGCTAGTCCGTCGAGAGGACGTCGGACTCCTCGAAGGGCGGTTCCTCGCTGCCCATGTTGTCCATCATCCACTGCGCCGAATCGACGAGATCGGAGTCGGGGTACTCCTCGATCACGCGCCGGAACGCGTTCCGCGCCGGGGCCTCGTTGTTCAGCTCCTCGGCGTGAATGAAACCGATCATGAACTGCGCTTCCGCCGCGTGGTCGCCGTCGGGGTAATTGAAGACCAGCTCGGAGTAGAAATTCAGCCGCTCCAGGGGGTCGTCCGTGTCCTGAGCGAGCGTGAACAGCTCCTCTTCCGTGCGCGGCTTGGTCCTGAAGGCCCCCTCGTTGATCTCGGCTCTGTGCTGATCCTTGAGCTCTTCGAGCACCGCGTCGTAGTACTCGCGCGTCTTCGCGGGCATCAGGCTCTGGACGATCGAGTCGCGGACCTCGTCGAGCGGCTTCGTGCCGGCCTCGATTCGCTCCTCGAGGACGATGACGTGCCAACCGTTGTTCGAGCGAAGAGGCTCCGTCACCTGCCCGACCCTCCAGTCGTCGTAGAGACGCCTGAGGAACGCCTCGTCCATGCCGAGGGTCGGGAGGGCGTTCCCGACGTTCACGGACTTCATGAGGCCCCCGGCCTCTCTCGTACCGCTGTCGGTCGACGCGTCGCGCGCGACTGACGCGAAGTCCTCGCCGGCCAGAACGCGGCGGCGACCTTCCTCCGCCTGAGATCTCGTCGGCGCCATGATGTGCCTGAACTTGATCCGCGCAACGCGCTGGAACTGCTCGTCGTGCTCGTCGAAGTACGCCTGGACGTCCTCCTCCGGCACCTCGACTTTCTCCTCGATCTCCCCCTTGTAGTACGCCTGAATCATCGAGCGGCGCTTGATGGCTTCGAGCGTACGTTTCACGTCGGGGTCGTCCTCGTACCCGGCCTTCACGGCGGCCTGGTAGAGCACTTCTTCCTCGACGAGTCTCTCGAGGAAGTCGATCGTCCCTTCCGGTCCCTGGAACTGCTGACGCGTGAACGGCGGGAGTTCGGCGAGCTTCTGCCTGAGCTCCCTCTCGGTGATGTTGACGCGTCCAACGCGAGCTACGACCTGATCTCCCTCGTCCTGCCCGCAGCCGGACAGCAGCACAGCAGCGAGCGAAAGGGAGATCAGGAGAACCCCGACAGCTCTTCGATGCATGTCACCCTCCTAGCTTGCCGGGAGAGCGGTGTCCCGCAGCCGCGCGGAGCGGGCAGCGGGGCTCCCCGGCCTACTCCCTGATGACCCAGACCTTGATCTCTGCGAAAACGTCCTTGAAGAGCTCGATCCGGACCGGGTAGACGCCCAGCATCTTGATCGGCTCGTCGAGCTTGATCAAGTTCGGGTCCATCTCGACGCCCTGCTCCTCGAGCGCTCCGGCGATGTCCCGCTCGTGAACCGCTCCGTAGAGCTTGTCGGTCTCGTCCGCCTGCACGCGAACGGTGCAGGAGACCGCGCTCAGCCGCCCGGCCATCTCCTCAGCCAGCAGCTTGTCGCGCTTCACCCGCTTTTCCTCGAGCTTGATCCTGCCCTCGAAGCGGGCGAGGTTCCCGGGGTTCGCCGGCAGAGCCTTCCCCGTGGGAATGAGGAAGTTCCGGCCGTACCCGTCCTTCACGTTCACGATGTCTCCCTGAGAGCCGAGACGCGCGATGTCCTCCGTCAGAATCACTTTCATGGTACTTCCCCTCCGTGGGCGGTCCGCCGCTCCTAGCCGTGCCTGTGATGTCTCCCCACGTAGGGCAGAAGCGCGATCTGGCGGGCGCGCTTGACCGCTATTGCCAGCTGTCTCTGATGCCTGGCGCATGTACCGGTCACCCTTCGAGGTATCATCTTCCCGTGCTCCGAGACGAACCGGAGCAGCCTCTTCTCGTCCTTGTAATCGAGCTTCACGATCTTGTCCTGGCAGAATCGGCAGAACTTGCCGTGCCGTTCTCTTCTCCCCATGAGTGCCTCCGCGTCTCTTCGATTCGGTTGTGGCGTGTCCGCCTAGTCGTCCAGCACGATGTGCATGTGCCTGAGGATGTTCTCGTTCAGGCGGTACACCTCCGTCATCCGCTCGATCGCGGCGGGCTCCCCCTCAAACGTCAGGAAGGCGTAGATGCCGTCGGTCTGGCCTTTGATCTCGTAGGCGAGGCGGCGCCTTCCCCATTTGTCCCACTCCTTGACGGTGCCGCCTTCGGTGCCCACGATCTCGGCGACCTTGGCGATCTCGCGCTCGAGTCCGTCATCGTCGAGGGCACTGCTGAATATGAACGTGGCCTCGTAATTCCTCACCATCTCTCGAAGTCCCCCTCTCGGTCTTCGTTGCGACCCCGCCACGAAAGCGGGGTGAGGAGATCCTGCCGCCCCATGCGGCCGGACTGCCCTCCTGCCCACACATCTCCTGCTAGTGGAAGTGGATCAGCACCACGTCGCCGTCCTGAACGACGTAGTCCCTCCCTTCCGTCCTCACGTGGCCCACGTCCCGGGCCCCGTGCATGGAACCGCCGTCGACGAGGTCGTCGAACGTCACGACCTCGGCCTTGATGAAGCCCTTCTCCATGTCGGAGTGAATCTCCCCGGCCGCCTCCGACACCGGTGTTCCCCGCGGGATCGTCCAGGCTCTGATCTCCGTCCCCTTGATCGTGAAGAAGGAGATGAGTTCCAGAAGTCTGTACCCCGCTCTGACGAGCCGCTCGAGTCCGGCCTCCGGGATCGAGAGCCCCGTCAGAAACTCGTTCCGCTCGCTCTCGTCGAGCCCGACGAGCTCCGCCTCGAGCGAGGCCGCGAGCGGCAGGACCTTCCACGAAGGGTCGCCCGTCGCCGCCGCAATGAGCTCGATCCAGCGCTCCTCCCCGACTCCCGCATCGGCTTCCGCGATGTTCGCGACGTAGAGAACGTCCTTCGCGGTCAGGAGACCGTAGGTGCCGAGGAGCTTCCACTCCGCCTCCGAGAGCTCGAGCGCCCGGACGTTCGAGTCGGCGTCGAGTCCTTCGAGCGCCTTCTCCAGGACCGCCACCATCGGAGCGGCCTCCTTGTCTCCCCTCTGGAGGTCCTTTCGCTTCTTCTCGAGATTCCGGCCGACGGTCTCGAGGTCCGCGAGCTTGAGCTCAGTGTCGACGATCCCGAGGTCCCGCCTTGGATCGACGCCGCCTTCGACGTGGCTCACCGACGTATCCTCGAAGCACCTCACGACCTCGACGATCGCGTCGACATCCCGGATGTTGGCGAGGAACTTGTTGCCGAGCCCCTCTCCGTGGCTCGCGCCCTTCACGAGCCCGGCGATGTCGACGAACCGGATCGTCGTCGGGGTCAGCTCCTCCGGCTCGAGGAGCGTCCCCAGCTTCGTCAGCCGACCGTCCGGCACGGGCACGACGCCGACGTTCGCGTCTACCGTGCAGAACGCGTAGTTCTCGCAAGGCACGCTCGTCCCCGCCAGCGCGTTGAAGAGCGTCGACTTCCCCACGTTCGGAAGGCCGATGATGCCCAGCTCGAGCGACACGGCTGCTCCATCTCACTCAGGCGGTCCGCGGCGGTCGCCGATCACCCCTACTTCACGAAGAGCGGGGCAAGGACGAGCGCGATCACCGACATGAGCTTGATAAGGATGTTGATCGACGGCCCGACCGTGTCCTTCAGCGGATCGCCGACCGTGTCTCCGACGACCGAGGCCTTGTGCGCCTCGGAACCCTTGCCGCCGAAGTTCCCGTCCTCGATGTACTTCTTCGCGTTGTCCATCGCGCCGCCCGAGTTCGCCATCTGGATGCCGAGCACGACGCCCGTGACGACCGCGCCCACCAGCAGGCCCGCAAGCGCCTTGGGATCGTAGAGCCCGACGACGACCGGAACGAGGATCGCGAGAACGCCCGGTCCGAGCATGCCGGCGATGGCCCCGCGCGTGCTGATGTCCACGCACGTCGCGGAGTCGGGCATGACCTCACCCTTCAGGAGCCCGGGGATCTCCCGGAACTGGCGCCTCACCTCGTCGATCATCTTGAACGCGACCTTCGAGACCGCGCCGAAGAGCATCGACGAGAAGAAGAACGGGAGCATGCCTCCGACCAGGAGCCCGGCCATGACTTTTGGGTCCGCGATGTCGGCGGTCTTGATCCCCGCCGAGACCATGTACGCCGTCAGGAGACCGATCGCCGCGAACGCCGCCGAGCCGATCGCGAACCCCTTCCCGATCGCCGCGGTCGTGTTCCCGACGGCGTCGAGATTGTCGGTGATCTTCCGCACCGACGGGTCGAGTTTCGCCATCTCGGCGATGCCGCCCGCGTTGTCCGCCACCGGGCCGTACGAGTCGACCGCTACGACCATCCCGGTCGTCGCGAGCATCCCGAACGCGGCCATCGCAACACCGTACATGCCCGAGAAGTGGTGCGCGATGATGACCGCGAAGCCGATGACGACGACCGGTACCGCGGTGCTCGCCATGCCGACGGCGGTGCCGCTCGTCACGGTGATCGCGGGACCCATCTTCGAGGACCTCGCCAGATTTCTGACGGGCCTGTACTTGCCGGACGTGAAGTACTCGCTCACGAATCCGACGATGACGCCGGACGCGATACCCGCGAGGGTCGCATAGAAGGGCCCCATCAGCCCGTACGTCTTCCCGCCGAATGCGAACGACGTCCCGAGATTCCGGATGATGAACCAGCTGGCCACGGCCGTCAGGACGGCGGCGACGTACGTGCCCCCCATGAGCGCCGCCTGCGGGTTCTTCCTCCCGGCCGCCTTGACGAAGAGGATCCCCAGGATCGACGCGACGATGCCCGCCGACGCGATGTAGAGCGGCAGCTGGACCAGCTTTTCTGCCGCGACGTTTCCGAAACCGAGGAGTGCCACCGCCAGCGCCATGCTCGCGATGATCGACTCCACGTACGACTCCAGGAGATCGGCCCCGAGTCCGGCGACGTCGCCGACGTTGTCGCCCACGTTGTCGGCGATCACGGCCGGGTTCCTGGGATCGTCCTCGGGGATGTTCGCCTCTAGCTTCCCCACGAGGTCGGCCGCCATGTCGGCGCCCTTCGTGAAGAGGCCGCCTCCCGTCCGCGCGAAGAGAGCGACCAGACTCGCGCCCATGGCGTAGCCGTTGACGATCGCAGGCTCACGGAATATCCAGTAGACGGCCACGAGTCCGAGCAGCGCGAGGCTCACGACGGTCATGCCCATGACGGCGCCTGCCGAGACGGCCACGCCGAGCGCGCCTCTCACCCCGCCGTCTACGGCGGCCTGAGTGGTCCGCGAATTCGCGCGAGTCGCGATGCTCATGCCGACGTAGCCGGCGATCGCGGAGACGACGGCTCCGAGGATGAAGGCGACGGAGGTGCGCCAGCCGAGCGGGAGGTTCGGGTTCCCCGTGAGAAGCGGTGAGAGGGCGATCGCCACGGCCACTACCGCGACGACGACCGCCACCGTGGAGTACTCACGCTTCAGGAACGCTCGAGCTCCCGTCTGGATGGCGCGCGACAGGCGGTCCATCAGCTCGTTGCCCGGGCTCTTCCTCAGGACCTCGATCACGAGGAAGACCACGAATACAAGGCCGATCAGGCTGGCGACGAGCGGAGCCGTTATCGCGCTCATGAAGTCTCCTCCGAGTCGGGCGAGTCCTCCTCCGGGACCGCCCTGCGGTTCACGTCGTTCATCGTCCTGTCGATGCCGTCTCTGAGGACGCCCGCGACTGCGCGGGCGGCCTCGTCGATCATGGTCTCGACCGCCGGGAGTTCCTCGGAAAGGAACCTGTCGAGCACGAAGTCGGCCATGTCGACGCCGACGTCCGGCATTCCGACACCCAGCCGGAGCCTCGCGAATCCCCCGGTGCCGAGGGACTCGATCACGGACGCGAGGCCGTTGTGGCCGCCATCACCTCCGCGGTGTCTGAGCCGGAGCTGGCCGAGCTCGAGCCAGACGTCGTCGCAGACTACGAGGAGCTCCCCGGGAATCGCGTCGGTCGCCGAGAGCACTTCGGCGACGGCCCTTCCGCTCAAGTTCATGAACGTGAGCGGAAGCACCAGGGTGACGTGTTCTCCGCCGATTCTCCCCGACCCGGTCAGAAAGTCGCCGCGGCCGGCGCCGAGCCTGATGCCGTGCTCGCGTGCCAGCCGGTCGACGACGACGAATCCAGCGTTGTGACGGGTTCCCTCGTACTTCTCTCCCGGGTTCCCGAGTCCCGCGACGATCTTCACTACTTCGAGCTCTTCCCTTCCGTGCTCTCCTCCGTCCCAGGCGCTGCTTCCTCGCCCTCCTCGCCCTCGCCGGCCTCCGCTGCCTCTGCGGCGGCTGCCTCCTCGGCCTCGGTCTCCTCGGCGTAGATCGTCGGCTGGAGGATCTCCACCACCGGACGGTCCGGGTGGTCCAGGATCTCAACGTCTGCCACTTCGAGCTCCCTCACGTGGATCGAGTGCTTCACCTCGAGTCCGGAGATGTCGATCTCGACCCGCTCCGGGATGTCCTTCGGGAGGCACTTCACCTCGAGCTCCCGCATCGTGTGATCCAGGATGCCGCGTCCTTCCTTCACCGCCAGCGACTCTCCCAGGAGCGTGACAGGGACGTGCATGATGACCGGCTTGTTCTCGGAGATTCGCTGCAGGTCGAGATGCAGGACCTCCCTGGTCACGAGATCGCGGTCCATCTGCCTGATGACCGCCCTCGTCACGCCATCACCCCCGTCCATTCCCAGCTGGATGATGACGTTCCGCCCCGACGGCGTGGAGAGCGCCACGCGGAGGTCGTGCGCGTCGATCGAAAGCGATACGTTCTCCTGGTCCTCACCGTAGAGGACGGCGGGAATCCGCCCCTCTGCCCTCACGCGCTTCGCTGCCTGCTTGCCGATTTCGCTTCTGCTCAGACCCTTCAGCTTCACTGTGGCCATTCGTGTCTCTCCGGGTTATTCCGTTTCACGACTGCGGCCCCGGCCCGAATCGGCCGGAGCCCGTCCCGCTCCTAGACGAAGAGCGAGCTCACCGACTTCTCCTCGTGTATCCTCTCGATCGCCTCCCCGAGGAGCTCCGCGACCGACAACACCTTGACGCGGGTCCCGTCCAGTCCGTCGTGGGGAAGCGTGTTTGTTATCACTATCTCCTCTATCTCCGACTCGGCGAGTCTGCCGAGCGCTCCCTCCGAGAAAAGCGCGTGTGTCGCGCCCGCCGTGATCTTCTTCGCTCCCAGCTTGCGAATTGCCGCGGCCGCCTCGATCATCGAACTCGCAGTGTTGATGATGTCGTCGACCATGACGACGTGCTTGCCCTCCACGTCGCCGACGACGTTCATCACCTCGGCGGCGTCCGGCTTCGGCCTCCGCTTGTCGACGAACCCGAGGGAGCCTCCGAGCCGTTTCGCGAAGGCCCGGGCCATCTTGATGCTCCCCGTGTCCGGCGCCATCACCACGAGCTCGTCGGACGCGTGCTGGTCGAAGTACCGGAGGAGCACCGGCGCCGCGTAGATGTGGTCGAGCGGGATGTCGAAGAACCCCTGGATCTGCGGCGCGTGGAGGTCCATTGTGAGGACCCTCTCAGCGCCCGCCGCCGTCAGGAGGTTCGCGACGAGCTTGGCAGTGATAGGAACTCGCGGTCTGTCCTTCCTGTCCTGCCTGGCGTAGCCGAAGTACGGAAGGACGGCGGTGATACGCTGCGCCGACGCACGCTTCATCGCGTCGATCATGATCAGAAGCTCGAGCAGGTTCTCGGCGGGCGGCGCGGTCGACTGGATCAGAAACGCGTCGACGCCCCTGACGTTCTCCGAGATGCTCACCCGGATCTCTCCGTCGCTGAACTGGGTGACGTTCGCCTCCCCCAGCCTCATGTCGAGGTAGCCCGCGATCTCCTCCGCGAGCTTCCTGTTGGAGTTTCCGGTGAACAGTCCTAGCTGATTTGGCATCGACTGCCTCCCGCGAACCGCGGTCTACCGTGCCGATTCACTCCACCGCCCCAGCAGGTGGCCTGGCTGGGGCGGGAGGATTCGAACCTCCGATGCGGGATCCAAAGTCCCGTGTCTTGCCACTTGACGACGCCCCAGCGACCTCCTCCCTAATCCGAAAACTCGTCCACGTGGACAAGCTCTTGTTCAGAAAGCGGTCGCTGCTCGGTTCCTTCCGCACTCTCCTGCGCGAGCTGGCTGTTGTACTCGTTGAGCACCGCCTGCTCGATCATCTCTCTCGTCTCGTTGTTGATCGGGTGCGCTATGTCCCGGAACTCACCGTCCTTCCTCCTGCGGCTCGGCATGGCCACGAAGAGGCCGGTGTTCCCATCGATGACCTTGAGGCCTCGAACTACGAAGGCGTTGTCGAACGTGATGCTAACGAACGCTTTGAGCCTCTCCTCGTGACGCAACGTCAGCCTGACCTCAGTGATCTCCATTCGTCTCACCGCCCTTTGCCTGGAAAAAGGGACTGGATCGGTTCCGGGTTCCGCCGCCTGCGCGGGTACGTCTCAGGGATACGACCTCTTAACCGACGATCGTGCACCCGGTCTCGATCGGCTCTGCGACATGGACCTGCCAGCCGCGCCCCTCGAGGCGCGACGCAATACCAGAAGCGTCCTCCTTGCGTGTCGTCACTCCCAGGACGGTGGGCCCGCTCCCGCTCATGACGGCAGCGACAACGCCCAACTCGATGAGCCGGGCCTTCACTCGTCCGACTTCCGGATAAGACGATACGATTCCAGCCTCCAAGTCGTTCCCGAGTCCTCTCGCGAGAGCACGGAAATCGCCATTCTGGATAGCTGAACAATTGAGTTTAGTGAAGGACCCCTGACCTGTCAACCCGATTCTGGCCCTCAGGTAGGCCTCCGCCGCCCGCACCTCGAAATCCGGCGTGACGAGGACGAACAGGAGCCTGAGGACTGCCGGCAGGGGGTCGAGTATCTCCCCTCTCCCGCGGCCCCTGGCTGTCCCGCCGCGGAGGAGGAACGGGACGTCCGAGCCTATCCCGAGGGCCAGTCCTGCGAGCGTCTCCTCGTCGAGGCCGAGCTCGTAGAGCTCGTTCATGCCGACGAGGACAGCCGCCGCGTCGGCGCTTCCGCCGCCGAGGCCGGCCCCGACCGGGATCCGCTTCGTGAGCGACAGGGTCGGAGCCGGGCACCCGGTCTCCTCCATGACGGCG
>JALGVN010000225.1 GCA_025774645.1 bacterium | reverse complement strand
CTGGCCGTCGACCGTGACGGAGTGCCAGAGTCAGGCCTGGAGCGCCGCCTCGCGCGCAGCGCTCCTGCTCGAGCGTGAGACGATCGAACGGGAGGCGATGGTCGCGGTCGTCGACGAGCTGACGTGCCGCGGCTGCGGTCAGTGCGCCGAGGTGTGCGCGCACGACGCGCCGTCGCTCTCGGACGGGGAGGACGGCATCGAGATCTCGATCATCGACCCGATCCGATGCGTCGGGTGCGGTGTCTGTATCCGCGTCTGTCCGTCAACGGCGATCACGCTCTCGCGGATGACGCCGGGCCAGCTCACGGCGATGGTCGAAGTGGCGACGTCGCGCTGATCGCGTCGCCGGAGGGAGAAGCGCAGTGGCCGGAAGGCAGAAGACCTCCTCGATACTCGCGTTCGTCTGCTCCTGGTATCCCCTCGCGGCTGCGGACAACGCCGGTGTCGACCGGTGCGAGTACTCTGCCGAGGCGACGATTGTGCCGGTCGACTGCGCCGGAACGATCACGGCCGCTTCGATCCTGAAGGCGTTCGCCAGGCGGACCGACGGTGTCCTCGTCGCGGTGTGCGGCAGGGGCGACTGCCACTACTCGAACGGCAGTGAATCGTGCGGGATCGTCATCGACGAGACGCACGAGATCATGAAGGCCGCGGGAATCGATCCGGCGAGGCTCAGGCTCGATTTCTCCTCGGACGTCGCCGGCAAGCGGTTTGCGTCGATGGTCGACGGGTTCGCCGAGGATCTCGCGAAGCTGAACGGACGCGGAGCGCGACGCACGGCGCCGAAGCGGAAGCCGCCCGCGACGAAGAGGAGGCCGGTCGCGAAGAAGAAGACCATCGCGAAGAAGAAGCCGACCGCGACGAAAAAGGCCGCGGCGAAGAAGAAGCCGACCGCGACGAAAAAGGCCGCGGCGAAGAAGAAGCCGTCCGCAAAGAAGAAGACCGTGCCGAAGGCGCGCGGTGCGGGGAAGAAGACGTCCCGCCGGAAGTAACGGGGGAGAGGGATGCTCGAAGAGACCATCCAGAGAACGAAGGCCTACTACTGCCTCGAGTGCGGGATCTGCACGGGGAGCTGTCCCGTGTCCCGGCACCACGAGAACTTCTCCCCGAGGCTCATGGTCGAGCGAGCTCTCCTCCGCGAGGAGGGACCGTCGCTCGATGACCGAGAGGTCTGGTCGTGTCTCACGTGCGGGACCTGCAGCGCCCGCTGCCCGTCGCTCGTCGACTACAACGAGTTCACGCGCGAGACGCGCGTCGCGGCGCGGGAGGGCGGCTGGGCGGGCGTCGACACGCACGCCGGGACCATCCTCGCGTTCATGGAGCTCCAGACGGGCGCGGCCGGCAAGCGGGACCTTTCGTGGATTGCGGAGGGACTCCGCACCTCGCGGAAGGGCGGGGTCCTCTTCTACACGGGGTGTCTCCCGTACTTCGGGATCGTCTTCCGCGACTACGGCGTCGACGCCGTAGGGATGGCGAACTCGACGATTCGACTCATGAACGCGGCCGGTGTGAGGCCGGTCGTGAGCAGTGACGAGCGTTGCTGCGGGCACGACCCCTACTGGACCGGCGACGCCGACACCATGAAGACGCTCGCGAAGAAGAACCTCCGGATGATCGAGGAGACCGGGGCGCGGAAGGTGGTCTTCGCCTGCCCCGAGTGCTACGCGATGTTCAAACTCGTCTACCCGAGGTACTTCGGGCCGCTCGGGTTCGAGGTCGCGCACGTGACGGAATTCCTCGTGCCGTACGCCGCGAAGGGCAAGCTCGCCTTCGGAGAGCGGGAGCGGACGATCACCTACCAGGACCCGTGCCGGCTCGGACGGTACGCGGGCGTCTACGACGCCCCGAGGGAGCTCCTGACGGCGGTGCCGGGGCTCGAGATCGCCGAGATGGCCCGGACCCGGGCGGAGGCGCTCTGCTGCGGCTCGAGCGCGTGGGTGAGCTGCACGAGGGTGAACAAGCAGATCCAGCTCGAGCGGCTCGCCGAGGCGGCGGAGACGGGCGCGACGACGCTCGTCACCGGATGTCCCAAGTGCAACATCCACCTGGCCTGCGCGGCCAGAGACGGAGACGGCGAAGAGAAGATCGAGATCAAGTTCGTGACGGACGTGATGGCGGAGGCGCTCGAGTCGTGACCGGGCGACCGGCCCGGGATGCGGGCCGAGAGGAGAGAAGGCACGTGAAGGACGTTCTCGTGATAGGCGGGGGGATCGCCGGGATCCAGACGTCGCTCGATCTCGCGGAGATGGGCATCAAGGTCCATCTGGTCGAGAAGAGCCCGAGCATCGGCGGCGTGATGGCGCAGCTCGACAAGACGTTCCCGACGAACGACTGCTCCATCTGAATCCTCGCGCCTAAGATGCTGGATGCCGGTCGGCATCCCAACATCGAGATGCTCGCGTACAGCACCGTCGAGAAGGTCGCCCGGCGGAACGGGGGATTTCGCGCGACGGTTCTGCGGAAGGCGAGGTACGTCACGGAGGACCTCTGCAACGCGTGCGGCGACTGCTCCGCCAAGTGCCCGACGAAGGTCCCGGACGCCTTCAACATGGGGCTCGGGGAGAGGAAGGCGATCTACCTCTACTTCGATCAGGGCATCCCGTCGGTCATGACGATCGACGAGGAGAACTGCCGCTACTTCGCGACCGGGAAGTGCAGGGTCTGCGAGAAGATGTGCAAGAAGGGCGCGGTCGACTTCGAGCAGAAGGACCGGCGGATCACGATCGACGCGGGGGCGATCATCCTGGCGACGGGCCTCTCCGTCATGGATCCGACGCCCATGACGCAGTACGGCTACGGTACGATCCCGAACGTCATCACCGGCCTCGAGTACGAGCGGCTCATCAACGCGACCGGCCCCACGGGAGGCCATCTCCTCCGGCCCTCCGACGGAACGCTCGCGCACCGCCTCGCGTACGTCCAGTGCGCCGGGTCGCGCGACATGAACTACTGCGACTACTGCTCGAGCGTCTGCTGCATGTGCTCGATCAAGGACGCGATGCTCGGGCGGGAGCACGATCCCGACAGCACGTCGTACATCTTCCACACGGACCTCCGGAACGTCGGGAAGTGGTTCCAGCGGTACCAGATCCGCGGGGAGGAGGAGTACGGGATCCAGTTCGTGCGGGGACGCATTGCCGAGGTCCAGAACGGCCCGTCCGACAGCCCCGTCGTCTGGTACGAGGACACGAGGACGCGAAAGGTCGAGAGCCTCGAGGTCGACATGGTCGTCCTCGCGATGGCCGCGATGCCCAGCACGGACGCGAAGCCGCTCGCGCGCACGCTCGGCGTCGACGTCGACAAGTACGGGTTCGTCGTCACCGACGACGCGACGCCCTCGAGCACGAACGTCGATGGCATCTACGCGTGCGGGTTCTGCAAGGGACCGTGCGACATTCCCGAGTCGGTCGCGCAGGCGAGCGCGGCGGCGTCCCGCGCGTCGGCGCGGGTGCTCGGGGAGGAGTAGGACCGGAAGGGCCGCCCGCGCCGCGGGCGGACAGGAGATCATGGACGAGCTCAGGATCGGCGTCTTCATCTGCAACTGCGGCACGAACATCGCGGGGTTCCTCGACGCGACCGACGTGAGCGACTACTCGCGGGATCTCCCGGGCGTCGTCTTCGCGCGCGAGAACCTCTACTCGTGCTCGGAGGCGGGCGTCACCGACATCAAGAACGCAATCGTCGAGAACGGCCTGAACCGCGTCATCGTCGCCGCGTGCACGCCGAGGACGCACGAGCCCACGTTCCGGGCCGCGTGCGAGGACGCGGGCCTGAACCCGTTCTTCTTCGAGTTCGTCAACATCCGCGAGCACTGCTCGTGGGTTCACAAGGAGGAGCGCGAGGCCGCCACGGCGAAGGCCAGGGACCTCGTGCGCATGGCCATCGCGCGGGCGGCGCTCCTCGAGCCC
>JALGVN010000224.1 GCA_025774645.1 bacterium | reverse complement strand
CGGTTCCGCTCAGGCAGGTCGCCAACATCAGCGTCCCCGAGGCGAGACTCCTCGTGGTTCAGCCGTGGGACAAGAAGGTCGTCGGCGACATCGAGAAGGCGATCCTCGCGGCCGACCTGGGTCTCAATCCCTCGAGCGACGGACATCTGATCCGGGTGCCGATCCCGCCCCTCACCGAGGAGCGCCGGAAGGAGATGGTCCGGTACGTCCACAAGCTCGCCGAGGAGGGTCGCGTCGCGGTCAGGAACATCAGGCGGGACGTGAACGAGGCACTCAAGAAGAAGCAGAAGGACGGTGAGATCTCGGAGGACGAGTTCCACCGTGCCCACGACAAGACCGTCCAGGACATGACGGACGTGAGGGTTCGCGAGGTCGACCAGATCCTCGCGGTGAAGGAAGAGGAGTTGATGGAGGTCTAGCCGGAGAGCTGGGCGCGAGAATCCGACTGCACCAGGGAGGGAAGACGATGGCCTACGTCATTTCAGACGAGTGCACCGCGTGCGGTCTGTGCCAGAGCGCGTGTCCCGTGGAGGCGATCGCCGAGGGCGATCCGAAGTACACGATCGATGCCGACGCGTGCACTGACTGCGGCCTCTGCGCGGAAGAGTGTCCGTTCGACGCCATCAGCCAGGGCTAGCCGGCGGCGCCGGGCAGAAATCACCCGGATGAGGACGGCCGGCCAGCCAGCCAGGGCCCGCCGTCCTCCTCTTTCCGGGCACGGAAACTCGAGGGAGTCGGCGATGGCGCGTAAGACGGAGAGGGACCTCGCACGTGCCCTGACCCGCGACCCGGAGTCGCTTCCGGGCCACGTTGCCGTCATCATGGACGGGAACGGCCGCTGGGCGCGGCGTCGAGGACTCCCGAGGATCGCGGGGCACGCCGCAGGGCGCGGCGTCGTCCGCGACATCGTCATCGCGAGCTCGGAGCTCGGGCTCAGGGAGCTCACGCTCTACACGTTCTCGATGGAGAACTGGCGGAGACCGCGCGCAGAGGTCTCCGCCTTGATGCACCTGCTCGACCAGACGCTCAAGGAGCAGGTCGACGAGATGGACCGGAACAACGTGACGCTCCGCGCGCTCGGCCGGCTCGATCTCCTTCCCAAGTACGCCCGGTCCCGTGTCGACAGATCGATCGAACGGCTCTCCGGGAACGACGGGCTCAAGCTGAACATCGCGATCTCGTACGGCGGCCGCACCGAGATCCTCGACGCCGTGCGCGAGATCGCATCGCGGATCGAGGCGGGCGAGGTGCGCGCCGCCGAAGTCGACGAGGACCTCCTCAGGAGCTTCTTCTACCTGCCCGATCTCTCGGATCCCGATCTCCTCATAAGAACCAGCGGGGAGTTCAGGATCAGCAACTTCCTCATCTGGCAGATCGCCTACTCCGAGATCCACGTGACCGACGTGCTGTGGCCGGACTTCAGGCGACGACACCTCTACGAGGCGATCGACGTCTACCGGAAGCGCGACCGGAGGTTCGGGGGCGTCGGCGAACCGGGGCGCGGAGGACGGTAGCGTATGGCCCAGACCCCTAAACAGCTCGGCATGCGTCTTCTGACGGCGGCCTTCGGCGTGCCGGCGGCCATCGTCTGCTCCCTCGTGGGGGGCATCCCGTTCCTGCTCGCGGTCAACCTGGTCATCGGTGTCGGTCTCTTCGAGTTCTACCACATGATGGAGGCGAAGGGGATCCGCCCGTTCAAGACGGTCGGCGTCCTCGCGGGGCTCGTCATCGTCTGGTACGTGTACTTCCAGGGTGGCGTCTTCTCGAGTCTGTTCATTACGATCGTCCTCCTCGGGGTCATGGTCCTCGAGCTCTCCAGGAGAGACGGAGAGTTCGCGGTCTTCCACATCGCGACGACTCTGTTCGGCATTTTCTACATCGCGTGGCTGGGGAGCCACATCATCCTGCTGCGGAAGCTCGGCGAGCACTTCGCGGGGGGCGACGTCGGCGGGCATTTCGTCATCCTCGCGTTCGCCATCGCGTGGGGCGCGGACACGGGCGCGTACTTCTTCGGGAACGCGTTCGGGAAGCGCAAGCTCATGCCGCGCGTGAGTCCCAGCAAGTCCGTCGAGGGCGCGGCGGGGGGCGTCTTCCTCGCGCTCGTGGCTGCGTTCGTCATGAAGCTCACGTTCCTCCCCATGCTCACGTACCTCGACGCCTGCATCCTCGGCATCGTGGGGGGCGTGGCGGCGGTCCTGGGGGACCTCGTCGAGTCCCTGATGAAGCGAGACGTGAAGATCAAGGACACCTCGCGAGCGCTTCCCGGCCACGGAGGGATGCTCGACAGGTTCGACAGCGTGCTCTTCGTGGCTCCGCTGGTCTACTACTACCTCCGGTTCCTCGTCATATAGGGAGCGGAGCCGATGGGAGGCAGAGTGACTCCATCCGGGACCCCGCCCTCAGTTAGAAAGAGGGTCGCCGTCCTCGGCTCCACGGGGTCGATCGGGAGGAACGTCCTCGCGGTCGCTGCCGCTCATCCGGACGCGTTCGAGATCGTGAGCCTGTCCGCGTTTCGGAACGTCGACCTGCTCGCGGAACAGGCGGCTCGCTTCGGTGTCGGGAAGGTCGCGGTGGGAGAAGGGACGCCGCAGGGGTCGTTCCCGGACGGCGTCGAGATCGGGCGGGGCCGTGCGTCGCTCGAGGCCCTGGCTTCCGACCCCGGCGTCGATCTGGTCGTGAACGCGCTCGTCGGCGCGGCCGGACTCGCGCCGACCTTGGCCGCCGTCGAGGCGGGCCGGACCCTCGCGCTCGCGAACAAGGAGTCGCTCGTGATGGCGGGCGAGCTTGTCTCCCGCGCGGCGGAGTCGAGCGGCGCCGCACTCGTGCCGATCGACAGCGAGCACAGCTCGCTCTTCCGGTGTCTGAAGGGAGTTCCTCGATCCGAGCTGGCCGGCGTGGTCCTCACGGCATCCGGAGGTCCCCTGAGGGATCTCCCGACGTCGGAGATCGCGAGCGCCGGCGTCGAGGCCGTGCTCGACCATCCGACCTGGGACATGGGGGAGAAGGTCACGGTCGACTCGGCGACGCTCGTCAACAAGGCGATGGAGGTGGTCGAGGCCCGGTGGTTGTTCGACCTTCCGTTCGAGCGCATAGAGGTCGTGCTCCACAGGGAGTCGATCGTCCACTCGCTCGTACGGCTCACGGACGGCACTCTCCTCGCGCACCTCGGTCTGCCGGACATGAAGGTCCCGATCCAGTACGCGATGTTCCACCCCGATCCGCCCGGAGGGATTTTCGAGGACTGCCGCCCAGGCGCGCTCGGGTCGCTGCACTTCGAGCCGGTCGACTTCGGCCGATACCCATGCTACGATCTCGTCCTGGACGCGGCGAGGCAGGGCGGAACCAGCCCCGTGATCGCCGCGACGGCGGACGAGGTCGCGGTCGCGGCGTTCGTCGACGGCAGGATTCGCTTCGGCGAGATCGCCGACGTGATCGCAGGAGCGCTGGCCGCGGTGGCCGCCGGCGACGCCCCCGACGTCGATGCCGTTCTCGCCGCTGAGGAAACGGCGCGGGAGGCCGCCGGGCAGATCGTCGGCAGGCTCTCCGGAGCGCTGTCACAGTAGGAAGATCCCGCCGGGCACGCGCCCGGCATAGCGAGGTGTCATGTTCGTCTTCTACATCTACGCCGGCGTTCTGCTCGGCATACTGATCATCGTCCACGAGGTGGGGCACTTTCTGGCGGCGCGCGCAGCGGGCGTGACCGTCGAGCGGTTCTCGATCGGGTTCGGCCCGAGGATCGTGAAGTTCACCCGCGGAGAGACCGAGTACGCGATCTCCCTCATTCCTCTCGGCGGCTACGTGAAGATGGCGGGGATGGACTCCTCCGACGAAAAGGGAGAGGCGCCCCCCGGGCCGCGCACGTTCGTGGGCAAGCGCATTGGCGTCCGGGCGCTCATCGTCTCCGCGGG
>JALGVN010000043.1 GCA_025774645.1 bacterium | reverse complement strand
GGCGATCATGCGGGCTGGGCCGAGGACGAGCGTGACGGCTACTTCGCGGAGATCGACTATCTCGACGGGTACGTCGACGAGCTGGACCTCGCTTTCGTCAACGTCACGGGATGCCACGCGCACGACCCGGATCGGCTGCGCGAGGGGAACCTCTACACGATGGCGAAGCTCGATCCGGCCGTCGTCGTCCCGACGCACGCGCTCAATCGGGAGTACGTCTACGCCGACGCGGCCCGGGAGTTTGCCGAGGCGGGGTGCAGCACGCCCTGCTGCCTCCCGGTGAACTGCGGCGACAGCTTCGTCTACAGCGACGGCAGGGTCGCGATTCTCGCGCCCGCCGCCCCCGCTGGAGACGCGACGGCGAACGCGACAGTTCCGACCTGCGCGCCCTGACGGGGAGTGTCAGGAGACGTGAACCACGGGGGTCCGGGCGACGTCACCCGGACCCTTCTCTTCATCGGCGGAGAGGATGCTTGCGCTCGTCCCAAGTCTGTGGTATTCGGGATGATGTTACCTCGCCGGCATCGGACAGAAGCTGCTCCAGGCCCTTTGAGAAGGAGGAGTTCATGAAGAGAGCGATCGTGCTCCTGTGCATAACGCTCCTGGTGTCGTCGCCGGTCATGGCGGTCGCCAGGCAGAGCCTGCGGGAGGCCGTGCCTGACCTCCCGAACGACCAGCCGCTCGTCGTCGCGGACGTTCTCATCGCGATCGACATCGACGCGAACCCCGGGTTCGCCGATCTCACCTCCCGCTACGCCGACGCGTTCACTGCGGCGGGCGCGACGTCCATTGCGACGTGCGCGGTCGAGGCGACCGGCGGGACGATCAACTTCCCACCCGACGTGACGTTCGAGAACTACCCGGTGGTCGTCGTTCTCACGAGCGAGAACTGGTGGGAGGGAACGAGCAACATCGATCCCGCAGACGAGATCGTGCTGATGAACTACCTCGACAGCGGCGGCAACCTCCTCTTGGTCGGCCAGGACTACATGTACGGTGCGCACGCCGACATGGACGGCGCGGGGAACCCCTGTTACGGGTTTCCGCTCAACTACCTCGGCCTCGATCTTTGCTTCCAGGACTTCGACGGGCCGACGCCGCCGATGAGGAAGGGCGGACCCCTCACGGGCGAGCGGTCGAATGTGGCGACGATTATCGGGGTGTCCACCTGGATCTTCGTGGGCATGACGATCGTCCTCACCGCCGTCACGGTCTTCCTCGCCAATCCGTTCTACACCGATCGCGCGGTCCCCGTGAGCAGGGGGGCGGGCATCGGCTTCAACTACGAGGGAGAGTTTGCCTCGGGCAATGGTGTCCTGACCTACTACGAGACGGAGACGTTCCAGTCGGTCTGGTCGGGTGTCGAGATCTCCGCGGCGGCCGACGAGGACTTCGACGAGATCATCGCCCGCCTCTACGAGTGGTTCGTGGGCGAGACGCCGGTCGAGCGCCTCCACTGGGGAGCGATCAAAGGGATGTATCGCTGACCGACGCCTCGGAATCGTGGTAATCGAGAGAGCGGGGAGCCTGGCTCCCCGCTCTTCTTCGCGGCATCGGAGCTGGCTCCGTAGCCGGCCCCGGTGCCGAGTCGGCCGTTGACGCTGTTCGGGCGGCCGTGTATCGTCTCGGTCAGCACACCATGGCCCCCGACACCAGACGAATAACGCCACCTCACACGTGTATCATCTACAGGAGGTGATACCATGATCGAGAACTACTGGTGGATCTGGTTCGCGCTCGGCGCGGTGTTCATCATCATCGAGATCTTCACGGCCGGGTTCTTCATTCTGTGGTTCGGCGTGGGCGCGGCCGTGGCAGGAGTCCTCGCGCTCCTCGGGCTGGATCCGGCCTGGCAGTGGGGAGCGTTCGTGGTCGTCTCGGCGGGGCTCTTCGCAGGGTCGAGGAGGTTCGCGGAGAGATTCTCGAAGAAACAGCCTCCCGGAATCGGAGCCGACCGGTTCATCGGGAGGAGGGGCGTCGTGCTCGACGCGATCGACAACGTCGAGAGCACCGGGCGCGTCCGGATCGATAAGGAAGAGTGGCGGGCCAACGGAGACGCGAACGAGGCGATCCCCGAGGGCGCGCGTGTCGAGGTGGTCAGGCTTGAGGGCACGCACCTCGTGGTGAGAACGCTCAAGGAGGAACAACCATGATAGGACTCTTCGCTGCACTCGTCGTCCTGGCGTTCATCCTGGCAGCCAGAGGCCTCAAGATCGTGAGGCCGTGGCAGAAGGGCCTCATCGAGAGGCTCGGACGCTATCAGCGGACCGCGGGCAGCGGTCTCTCGATCATCATCCCGTTCATGGAGAGGATGATCAAGGTCGACATGCGCGAGCAGGTCGTCGACGTCCCTCCTCAGGGCGTGATCACGAAGGACAACGTCGTGGTCGAGGTCGACGCGGTCGTCTACTACGAGGTGACCGATCCCGTGAAGGTCTCGTACAACGTGGCGAACTTCTACATCGCCGCGACCAAGCTCGCGCAGACGAACCTCAGGAACCTGATCGGCGATCTGGCGCTCGACGAGTCGCTCACGTCGAGAGAGGTGATCAACACGAAGCTCCGCGAGGTCCTCGACGAGGCGACCGACAAGTGGGGGACGAAGGTAACTCGCGTCGAGCTTCAGAGGATCGAACCTCCGCAGGACGTGACCGACGCGATGCACCGTCAGATGAAGGCGGAGCGCGAGCGGCGCGCGATGATCCTCGAGGCGGAGGGACACAAGCAGTCGGCGATCCTGAAGGCCGAGGGCGAGGCCGAGGCGATCAAGAAGGTCGCCGACGCCGAGAAGTACGAGAAGCTCACGGTCGCCAAGGGTGAGGCCGAGGCGATCACAACCGTCTACGGCGCGATCCACGAAGGGCGGCCGACGAACGATCTCATCGCGATCAAGTACCTCGAGGCGCTTCAGGGGATCGCGGACGGGAAGGCGACGAAGATCTTCCTGCCTCTCGAGACCTCCGGGATTCTCGGGAGCATCGGCGGAATCGCCGAGCTCCTGAAGGAGAAGGCGGCGCCCCAGCGGTTCGAGCCGACGGCTGGGGGGGAGGGCACACCGCAGTCGTAGACGGCGAGCCCGAGGCACTGGTAGTACACAGCAGAACGCCCACCGGTCCTCGCGGGTCGGTGGGCGTCTTCGTACGGCGCCAAGCTGTGGGCACGGTGCGGGCGTCGTGTTACAATCGACCGCGGTCGTCGGTGATGAACAGCGCGTTCCCGGAGGTACGACTCCATGGAGATTCTACTGACCGTGCTAATAGGCCTCGGGCTCGCGGCTGCGTGCGGCTTCAGGGTCTTCGTTCCCTTCCTCGTCGTGAGCATCGCCTCGGCGAGCGGCCACCTCGATCTCGCGCCTGGGTTCGAGTGGATCGGGACGACGCCCGCTCTCATTGCGTTCACCGTCGCCACCGCTCTCGAGGTCGCCGCCTACTACATCCCGTGGCTCGACAACCTGCTCGACACGATCGCGACTCCCGCCGCAGTCGTCGCCGGCGCGATCATCGCTGCCTCCGTCGTCCAGGACGTCTCGCCGGTTCTCCGCTGGACCATCGCCGTGATCGTCGGAGGGGGCGTCGCCGGGACCATCCAGGTCGCCACCGCGACGGTCCGGGGTGGCTCGGCCGTCACGACCGGCGGGGTCGCGAATCCGGCCGTCTCGACCGGCGAGCTGGGGGGCTCGGTCGTCACGAGCGTCCTCGCGGTCGTCGTGCCCGTCGTCGCCGCCGCACTCGTCGTCGTCCTCCTCGTGGTCATCATGCGTAAGCTCAGGCGGGTGCGCCTCTTCCGGAGACGAGCTCGCGAGGACGAGCCGGACGGGTAGGACGGGCCGCGAGTCTCCCCCCGGCGCGGTTCCTTGACAGAGCCGCTCCGGAGTAGTATCCTGTTATTGGACTCTGCAATACCTAGCATCCCCTGCTGTGAACACCCCGCCGACGGACGTCCGCAGTACCTCACTACGTCCTCGACGAACCCGAGCGACAGCAACAGACAGCGATTTGCACGCGGGAACGCCCCTCATCAAGGAGGGTAGTTATGAACGCGAGGTGTTTTCTCACCCTGCTTGCGGTCGTCGCGCTGGGCGTGCTGCTGGTGTCGAACACCGCAGTGTGCCGGTCCGACGCGCCGCATGGCACCGCGGTCCGCTGGACGGACAACGATGGCCCGGTCGGCGGGGACCCCGACCCGATTGATCCCGAGGACGGCCTCGGGGACGACGACAACTGGGACAAGGCGGTGCCCACCAATCCTCCGCTGAACGAGTTCGGCTCCAGAGACGGCGGGAGCGTGAAGAACCCCAATCCTCAGTCCAGGGAGTTCCTGTGGACCGGGGAGTTCTTCCGTGTCCAGATGAGGATGTTCCTCAACATCTGGACGATCGCTCTCGGCGTTCGTTGACGCTGATCTGATTCCGAACCTCGTTACGGGGGGCAACAGTGGCCGGACAAAGACCGAACATTGAGCCTGAGCGCAACGCGCACGAGAAACGGCGTCGACCCGACGCGCCGAGTCCCGTGCGTGAAAGGGCTCTGTCGGCCATCCAGCTGGGCCACGTCTACCTGGAATCGGACAGCTACTCCGACGCGATCGGCTGCTTCAAGGAGGCCGAACGAGACGAGCTCAGAACGGAGCTGACAGGGGCCGAGGTAGCCGGGCTCCTCGCGAGCATCGCGAGGTGCCATCTGGGGCTCGGCGACCACAGCCAGGCCAGGAGATACATACGGGAAGTGGAGGGTCTCGACCTCGGTGTCGACGACGCGTCCGCGAGCGCGGAGGCGCACGTCGTCCTCTCGAAAGTCGAGACGAAGGGGGGGCGGTTCAGGGAGGCGCTCACCGCAGCGCACGCCGCGTACGATCTCCTTCGCGACGGGGAGGACAGCGAGCTCCTCGCGGAGGCGAGCAAGGCCATGGGAACGGCGCACGCCGAGCTCGGCGACACGGCCGCCGCGCGCGACTGCTTCATCGAGTGCCTCGTCACGAACCGCAGGCTCGGCAACGACGGTGGACTGTCAGGCGCATATAACAACCTCGGGATCCTCGCGAAGCGTTCCGGGGACCTCGCCTCGGCCGTCGACTACTTCAAGCGGGCTCTAGAGATCGACGAGGGGCTCGGAAGACCTGCGTCGATCGCGCGCCGTCTGAACAACATCGGCATCGCCCTCTACAGGATGTCGAGATGGACGGAGGCGGAAGAGCACCTCATCCGGGCGCTCGAGATTTACTCGGGACTCGGGGCGGCGAGGGACATCGTGTCGGTCGAGTCGGCGCTCGGGAACATCTGCCGTGTCCGGCGTGAGTGGGGGAGAGCGAGGAGGCACTTCGAGAGCGTCCTCGAGAGGAGCCGAGAGGCCGGGTACCGCCGCGTGGAAGCCCTGGCGCTCGAATTCCTCGGCGAGCTCTCCTACGATCGCGGCGAGTACGATGCGGCCCTCGACCTGCTCGACCAGGCGCTCGCCTGCGCGTACAGGCTCTCGTCGAGCAGCGACGTGGTGGCGGAGGTGCTGAGGAGGAGGGCGGAGGTCCTGCTCGGTCTCGGCCGGCTCGACGAGGCGGAGCGCGACGGGACCAGAGCGCTCGCGCTCACGAGGAAGCTCGGCGACCGGCTGGAGGAAGGGGCGACGCTTCGCGTGCTCGCGGAGGTGTCATACGCGCGGGGGGACACCGACGAAGCGAGGACCCTCATCAGGCGGGCGGAGGACACCCTTCGCCGCACTGGCGAGTCGTTCGAGCTTGCGAAGGCCGCGTTCTCGGACGGCGTGGGTCTTGCCCGCGCCTTTCACGGGACCGCGCTGCCGCTCGACACCATCGAGGCCAGAATCGCGACGGCGGAGGAGCTCTTCCTCCGCATCGGAGCAGCGCACTGGGCGGCGAGATGCCGTCTGGAGCGCGCGAAGGCGCTGCGTCGGGCCGGCCGGGCAAGCCGCGCCCGGTCGTGGCTCGAGCAGGCGCGGCCCGAGTTCGAGAAGGCGGGCGACCGGCCCGGCCTCATCGAGCTCGACGCGCTCCACAGGGAGCTCGACAGCGAGCTCGCCGCGGTGACTGCGACGGCCTCGAGCAGGTACTCGATCATCGCCGAAGCCTACAAGCTTCTTCAGACGGCCGGAGCCGACGTGAGCTCGCTTCACTCGCTGGCGGCGAGGGTGGCGGAGGCTCTCTCGGCCGACCGGCTGCTCCTCTTCACGCTTCCCGGCAACGGGAGGGTCCGCGTCTCAACGTCGGTCGATCGCACAGGGCGACGTCTCTCGGAAGTGCGGCGTCTCGTCCGTTCTGTCGCCGAAGGGCGCGTGTCGCTCGCGCCGATCGTCGCCGGGGCCGGAACGTCCGACGGGTTGGTTCCCGCCGGCATAGCCGGGCTCGCGCTCATTCCCGCTGAGGCCACGGGTGACAGCGCGGCGAGGTCTCTTCTCTACGTCGACCGCCTCGCCGGTGACGGCGTCCCCGCGTTCAGCGCGGCGGACGTGGAGTTCGTCGCAGCCGCCTCCTCGATGCTCGACCTCGTCAGCGCGAGAGTCGCATCGGCCGTGCCCAACGACGTGGGCTCGGACGAAGAGGAAGAAGAGCGCGACCTCGTCCGCGACGACTTCATCACGCGCGACCCCAGGATGCTCTCGCTCCTCGCGAACGTCGCGAGACTCCGAGACAGCACGATTCCGGTGCTCATCCTGGGCGAGTCGGGCGTGGGGAAGGACATCGTCGCCCGGATGATCCACGACGGAGGAAGGAGCGCGACCGGCCGGTTCGTTGCCCTGAACTCCGGCGCGATCGTCCCGAATCTGCAGGAGAGCGAGCTCTTCGGGCACGCGAAGGGAGCGTTCACCGACGCGGTTCGCGACCGCGAAGGTTTCGTCGGACTGGCGGAGGGCGGAACGCTCTTCCTCGACGAGATTGGAGAGATGAGCCTGGAGCTTCAGGTGAAGCTCCTGAGGTTCCTCCAGAGCGGCGAGTACCGCCGCGTGGGGGAGAGCAAGCTCAGGACGAGCGACGCCAGGATCATCTCGGCGAGCAACCGCGACCTGCGTGAGGAGGTGGCCGCGGAGCGTTTCCGGCGCGACCTCTTCTACCGTCTGAGCGGATTCGTCATCGAGGTTCCGCCGCTCCGCGAGCGGCCGCACGACATCCCGCTTCTCATGGAGCATTTCCTCGAACTCTACTCGAGGCTGGAGGAGAAGCGGGTCGCCGGGTTCAGCAGCGAGGTCAGAGGACTCTTCCTGCGTCACGACTGGCGAGGCAACAACGTGCGCGAGCTCGAGAATGAAGTGCGGAGGGGTGTGGCGCTCTGCGACGACGGCGGGGCGATCGGGATCGACGAGATCCGCCCGGAGCTCGCCGCGAGGCAGGAGGAGATCCTCCGGCGATCGGGCCGGCTGGGGACCCACCCTCTCTCGCTCAGGGAAGAGGTCGAGGCCCTCGAGCGGAACCGGATCCGCGAGGCGCTCGAAACGACCGGGCAGAGCAAACGCGGAGCGGCGAAGCGCCTCGGTCTCTCGAGGACGGGGCTCTACACGAAGCTCAAGAAATACGGGATGGAGTGAGACCGCCGGGCGTGGCTGGGGCATCGGGCCCCGCGATGTCGCGGTGGGAACACAGTGCGATGAGTGAATGGCCGGGCGCCCTTGGCGCCCGGCCGGTGTATGCTCCCCGACGATCCGGTCCCGGAGACGCACCGCGGGAGGTTCTCCAGCCCCCTGCCGCCCCGTCGAGAACCCGACCCCCTGTCGTGTTCTCGACGTTCTCTTAACTCACCACACACTCTGAAGATAGGTACGATGATCCCGGCGCTGCCCCGGGAGGCCTGTCGCGGGTTCGTCCTGAACGCACTCAGTTGTGTGGTCGGGTGTCGTTGGGGAGCAGCGTAAGTGCGCTAGGAGCAAGAGATTGGACGCCGACTGGGCGGTCACTCGGAGAGCCCCAGGTGGGCGGTTCTGGCACGGACCTTGCGGTTGAACAGGTTGCAGCGCTCCGGCATTTGTTGGAGCCAACAAGATGGGCTCACAGGGCATGAGCCGGAGCACTGCAACCGATTGACAACCTGGGCTCGTGAATAGGAGCTCGAGCTCGGTTGCGGCTGACGCGGGTTGCGGTTGACACTAGGTTTCGTCTCGAAGTTCGGTTGGGGCCCGACTCCAGCCCGGGCCCCAGCGCAGGTTCTCGGCGAAACCCCTCCCAGGCTCTCCTTCGCACTGGGAATGACGTGGTCGCTGGCTCTTTGCCGACGTCAGATCCTCTCCGTCGGGCGGGTGTTCCGGGAGGGTGGCGAGGAGCCAAGCGGCCCGTCGCGCTGACGCACTCACGGCAGATCGGCGGGTTTGCGCGGAACATAGGGTCCGGTCCGTCGCTCCTCTAATCCCGCTGATCCCGTGGGTGCGAAATCACAGGTGCTCGACACCGTGCCTGACGCAGGGCACGACCATCGCAGGACGAACTGAGGCCGCTGCATGAGCAGCGGCCTCAGTGTCTTAGCAATCGAGTTGTCTCGAGCGGCGCGCGGCGTGCGGGACGCGCCTCGGCGAAGGGCCAGGCGAAGGGCTACAGAACCGAGCCCACGAGCGACTTCGTGATCTCGAACATGTCGAACATCGCAGGCGTCGTGATGCCCGCGGAGAGCTTCCGGTGCGTCTTGGTCCACATGTGAATCGCGAGCCGGGAGATCCTCAGGGCCTTCAGGCTCGTCTCGGCGACCGTGTCAATCTCGGTCACCTGCTTATAGTACATCTCGACGTCCCACGCCATCGACTGCCGAAGACGGTCCATCTTCTCCAGCCGCCCGTAGAGACGTTCCTCGACCTCGACGACGTTCCCCGTGGTCATCTGGGAGGTGGGGGGCATGCCCTCGAAGAAGTACGGGAGGCTGTCTCTGAGTGCCGCAAGGGTCGCCCGGTCGCGGTTCTTCCAGTAGTCGTCGATCGCCGTGAGGCCACCGAGTACGACGCCCTGCTGTCGCTTGAACGAATCGGAGTACGTCAGCATCGCCCCGTGTCTCGTGTTAATCGCGTCCATCATCTCGTTCTGCGCCGCATCGAGCGCCTCCTGAAGCTCGTCGATAATCGCCATGGCAGCATGCCCGGCATCGTCTGCCAGTGGCTGCGCGCCGCGAAGCGCCCCCACCAGATCATCCGCATGGCGCACATTCACGATGATTGTATCGATGCTGGCTTCGGAGAGGCTGAAACGCGCGCTCGGGTGCTCCTCAACCCGGTCCCTGAGTCCGTCCAGGAACTTGGCCATCTCCGCCGCCTTGAGCGTGTCCGGCAATCCGGACTCGGCCACGGTCACCACTTGGAAGGAGTAGGCAACGATGCCCTTCACGACGTCCTGGAATTCCTTCAGCAGCGCTCTGTACCGCATGACCTCGGGCCCCGTGGCCAGATGGCGGGTGTAGACGATGCGGCCCTGGGCCAAGCTCGTGTCGACCTCCCCGGTCATCGCGATCGTCTGGTCGGCGAACGGGGCCACGTTCGCTTTGGTGCTCGGCACGAAGTAGCTGCAGCCGGCGGTCGAGAGAGCAACCGCGCAGACGATGGCAGCGAGCAGAGTCCACGCGACGATCCCGCGCGTTCTGATAGATCTCATTCTCCTGCTCCTCCTTCTGGTTCGCACGTGATCCAGAGTTTCATGCGCACTTCACAGGGTCACTCTTGTACCACCGCATCAGCGACCCGTCAAGTCCGTCACTGGATGCACTCCTCTTCCGAGCTGGAGTCTGCGGACTTGCCGGCACCGGCGATGGTTGAATGGGCGACGTACAGACCGACGACGCGTCCCAGGAGGATCGCGAGGTAGAGTTGCCCGACGATGGCCTCGAGCGAGGACAGGGTCTGCGCGATGGGCGTGACCGGTACGATGTCGCCGTACCCGAGGGTCGTCATGGTCACGATGCTGTAGTAGAGGAAGATCGAGATTCCGACCATCCGGAGACTGCCTCCGGCCTCGATCATCGACTGGACGTGTGGCGCATGGAAGGCGCCCGGCTGCGCGGCGACGACGAGCATGTATGCGAAGGCCCAGAAGAGCCCGATGAGGAGATACACGCTGGCCGCAGCGTAGACGACGTCGGACGTCACGCGCTCGGTCCGCTGAATCGACTGGAGGAGCAGGTAGATCATGTAGGCGATGAACGCCATGGTGAAGACGACCACGGCAATGCCGACCGGAGCCGACGCCCGGGCGTGGAAGACCCACGTGAGGATGAGCGCGGGGCCGCCGAGGGAGAGCATGATGAGCAATCCGCGCTTCCGGGCGCCGGCGGCGTAGACTCCCGCGAAGAACGTCGCGGACAGGAACAGGTTCACGAAGACTCCGCCGAACAGCGTCGACCTGAGGAGCGGATACAGGCCGTAGAGGAGGAGCAGGGATACGAGCAGGGTCACGAGCCCCTTCTTGGGTTTCTGCCGCGGCATGGACGAGACCTCGATTCATGGGATATGTGCGGGGTCAACTCGGGGCCGACCGTACAGGACTCCGGGACCGGTGTCAACGTGCCCGGGAGCGGGTTGCGATCGGGCCGTGCGCCGGACGTCCCCTCCACCCTCGCAATGGGTGTGGTTGGGAACCGGCCGCTCGTGTATCATAGACGGACGTCCATCCGACACTGAATGCCGAACTCTCCCGGGGCGCTGGACTTGCAGGATTCGCGCGGTATGAGCCCGATGTTCGGCCCCAGCAGCCGCGACTCCCGTCTGCGGAGTCACCCTCGCGGGCCACGCAGCCTCGTGGCCCCCTGGCGCGCCGTCGCCCTCGCCATGACTCTTGCGCTCGCTCTGACACAGCTGTCCGGCTGTATGCGCGTAGGTCCGGACTACGAGCCCCCCGAGTCTGACGTGCCCGACGTCTGGAGTCAGGAACTCACCGAGGGACTCGCGGAGGGGGAGGCCGACCTCCAGACCTGGTGGACGACGCTTGGTGACCCGCTCCTGAATGACCTTATCGCGCGCGCGACCGACGGGAACAGGGATCTCGCAATCGCAGCCGGCCGGGTCCGCGAAGCGCAGGCGCGCTTCGGGATCGCCTCAGGCGGACGGTGGCCCGAGGTCGACGCATACGGGTCGTACCAGCGCGAGCAGCTGAGCCAAAACTTCGCGCCCGATCCGGACAACAGGGTCAACGACTACTACGCCACGGGACTCGTGGCGTCGTGGGAACTCGACTTCTGGGGCAGGATCGCGCGCCAGATCGAGTCGGCCGACGCCTCCTTCGCGGCCTCGGTCGAGTCGTACCGCGATGTCCTGGTCCTTCTGTACGCCGAGCTCGCAACCGACTACGTCAACCTCCGGACGCAGCAGGAACGTCTGCGCTACGCGCTGGCGAACGCCGAGGCACAGCGACAGACCCTCCAGCTCGTCGCAGACCGGTACCACGCGGGGCTCGTACCCTCACTCGACGTGAGGCAGGCGGAACTGAACCTCGCCACGACCGAGTCCGCGCTCCCGATCTTCCGGACGTCGATCGCGCAGGCGATCCACCGCATGTCTGTTCTCCTGGGGGAGCCACCCGGCGCCCTCAGAAGCGAGCTCGTAGAACCGCTCCCGATCCCGGCCGTGCCGGACACCGTGCTCGTGGGGATTCCTGCCGACCTTCTCCGGCAGCGCCCGGACATCCGAACCGCCGAGCGCGAACTCGCCGCCCAGACCGCGCGCATCGGTGTCGCGACGGCGGAGCTCTATCCTGCGTTCCACCTGCCCGGTTCGATCGGGTGGGAGGGTCTCTACGAGTCCGGCAGCGATCTCCTCACGAGCGGAACGTCGGTGTGGAGCCTCGGCGCCGTCTTCCGGTGGAACATCTTCAGCGGCGGGCGTATCCGGAACCAGATCAAGGTCGAAGACGCGAGGACCGAGCAGGCGCTCGCGTTCTACGAGAAGACCGTTCTCGAGGCGCTCGGGGACTTCGAGGACGCCATCGTCGCCTATGTGCAGGAGAACGAGCGGCAGCTGGCCCTCGTCCGATCGGTCGAAGCCGCGCAGGCCTCGGCGGAGCTGGCGAGGACGCTCTATCGCACCGGGCTCACAGATTTCCAGACCGTGCTCGACATGGAGCGTTCCCTCTTCCAGCAGGAGGACTCGCTCGCCGCGAGCGAGGGCCTCGTGACAGCGAACGTGGTCCGCATCTACAGAGCGCTCGGCGGAGGATGGGGTACACCGCCTGAACCTGAGGCGGAGGACGCCGAGCTCGAAGAACCAGACGAAGGGGAAACCGAACGATGATCCTGACCGAGAGACACCGCGAACACACGCGAGCCGCGATCGGCTTGGTCCTCGCCGTCGCGCTACTCGCCGGATGCGGGGGAGAGCAGGCGCAGGTGCAGCAGCCACCCCTCGTGACCGTGGCGAATCCCGTCGTTCAGGACGTGACGCCGTATTCAGACTTCACGGGGCGCACCGAGGCGATCGAGTCGGTGGAGATACGTGCGAGGGTGGACGGGTTCCTGGACAGCATCGAGTTCCGTGAGGGGGCCGACGTGGAGGAGGGAGACCTCCTCTTCGTGATCGACCCCGAGCCCTACGAGGCCGCGCGCGACGAGGCCGCGGCGAGGCTGGCGGCTACCGAGGCCGAGCTCGAGCAGGCGGTCTCCGACCTCGAACGCGTGCTCGAGGCAGCGAAGACCGACGCGGTGAGCCAGCAGGAGGTGACGGCGAAGACGGCGGGCCGCGCTCGAGCGGAAGCGGGTCTTCTGCAGGCACGGGCGGCGCTCACGACGGCAGAACTCAACCTCGGCTACTGCCGGGTCCGCTCGCCGATCAACGGCACCACCGGGCGGAGCATGGTTGACGTCGGGAATCTCGTCGGAGGCATTCAGAGAACGCTCCTCACGACCGTTGTCAACTGGGAGCCCATCCGGGTCTATTTCGACGTCAGCGAGACGATGCTTCTTCGGCTCCTCGGAGCAGCGCACGAGTTCGACGGAGAGCAGATGGGGAGGCATCCGTTCTTCGCGGCCCGCGCGGGCGAGGACGGCTACCCTCACGAGGGTGTGGTCGACTGGATCGACAACCAGGTCGACACGTCGACGGGGACGATCCTCGTGCGAGGCGAGCTGCCCAACAGAGACCTCCTCTTCGTACCGGGGATGTTCGTCGGCGTTCGCGTTCCGGGCAGAACCGAAATGAGCGCCGTTCTCGTCGAGGAACGCGCGATCGGCACTGACCTGGCCGGCAAGTACCTGCTCGTCGTCGGCGAGGGGAACGTCGTCGAGAACCGTCCCGTGAAGACAGGGGCACTCTATGATGGCATGCGCGCCATCGAGGATGGCATCTCGCCCTACGAGACCTACATCGTCAACGGTCTCCAGCGAGCGCGGCCGGGACTTCCGGTGACGCCGCAGGAGGCGCCGCAGGAAGCCTCCGAGAAGATGTAGTCCGCGCAGTCGAAGATGCAGTCGAAGGTGCGGCCGCGCCCCGGGAGGGGTGCGGAAGGAAGCAGGGAGAGCACACCACGCCATGAAGAACATGTTCGTACAGCGCCCGATCTTCGCCGCCGTGATCGCGATCCTGATCGCGCTCGTCGGCGTGCTTTCGATCCCCGGCCTCCCT
>JALGVN010000223.1 GCA_025774645.1 bacterium | reverse complement strand
CAACACCGAGTTCCTGCGCGACTGCTTCGACCTCACCGACTACATCGGAAGCGAGGTGCTCATCGCGTTCGATTTCGGAGCGGACGGCTCCGTGCAGTATCCCGGCTGGTACATCCAGCGCCTCCTGATCGGCGGCGACCAGTCGAGTTCGATCGAGGACTCCTCCTGGGGCGGCATCAAGTCCAAGTACCGATAGGATCCGGGCCAGACTGCGGGTCCGAGAGAACCGGAGCGAAGGGGACGGGCGATGCCCGTCCCCTTCGTCCGTTGTGGGAAACCGGGGTCCGGAAGAGAACCGGCCGTCGGGACAGCGAGAGAAGCCGCTTGCCAGAACGGCCGCTGCGTGGTACACTGGTCGCGAGTCGGGAAATAGCGATGGCGTTTCGGCGTCCTCGACACCCTGGACCGTGCGGGAACGGCTGATTCTGCGGACGGGTTTGTGTGTTCTGGTGCGGCAGGCGCCCGCCGCAGTGAGAATGGCATCCGGAAGTGCATCTCGCTGTGTCAGTGGGATTGCGCGAACGGTAGATCAGGTCTCCCACCACGGAGACCCCGCAGCGCTCTCGACCGGCGCTGTGAGGCTCCGACGCAACGCGGCTGGCGGCGCGGGCGGGAGGTGGGGAGACCAGGTACGAAGGCAGAGCCGGACAGCCTTCGGCTGGTAAGGGGGGGACTGAACGAATGAAGAACGTATCTCTGGTCATGCTGGCGGTAGGCATGGTTCTGATCTCCGCGGCTGGCGCCTGGGCGAATTCGAACGACGGCACGGAGTTCAAGAGCGCCATACCGGGGGATTCCCACTCGAGAACCGCTGGAGGATTCGCAGGGACGAGGCTGGAGACCCTGTGGATCTTCGATGCTGATTTCGAGACGGAGACCGGCGACAACGAGGGATGGACCACGTATGACCGCAGCGGAACGCTCGCTTCGGAGAACTACTGGCACCACGACACAATCAGGATTGGGGCCTTCGCCTACCTCGGTGACACCACGTGGTGGTGCGGCACGTACAACGAGTGCTGGCGCCAGCCGCGCGGGTACGCGAACGACTGGGTACAGGTCCTCGAGCGGGAGTTCCCGGAGGTTGCGGCGAACACGACAGCCGGCGACCCCCTGACGCTCGAGTGGGACCAGCGATTCGCGATGGAGCACGACTACGATTACGGGTACGTCGACATCTCCGACGACGACGGCTCGAGCTGGACGACGGTGCTCATCGTCAACAACCCGGGGTTCGCGGGTAAGCCCGGCATGTCCCAGGACTGGGACAGCCTCGCCCACGGACACAAGGCGCTCGATCTCTCGACGTACGCGGGTCAGACCGTCACGGTCAAGTTCCGCTTCGAGTCGGACGAGGCCTACTCGTCGCAGGACGAGTACAACAACGGCCCGCCGAACAACACGGTGCTGGACGGCGCCTGGCAGCTCGACAACATCACGTGGTCGGGTCCGGGCGGCGACTTCTGGACCGACGACTGCGAGTCGGGCAACATGGGCTGGGTCCACGACGACGTCACGGCGGCCAGCCAGACGGGTATCGTCTTCAACCGGGGCGTTCTCGGCGAGGACTTCGTGACCGGCAGGCCGTTCACGTGCGACGACCGTCAGGGCTGGATGATGGCGGCGGTCGACCCGTTCACGAGCACCATGGTCGACGGGCAGTTCTCCTGGCTCATGAGTCCGCCGATCGACGTCAGCGGTGCGCCGAAGCTCGTCGGGAACTGGGACTTCTGGCTCGACATGCCCCGCGTGACGGAAGACATCTGCAACCTCTACGTCGCGTCGGACGACAACTACGACTGCGTGACCGAGGCTTCGGGGTTCGCCGACGAGTCACCGGGGTGGTGGTACGGCGACGCCGGCTGGAGGGTCAGGTTCGACGACTGGGACGCCTTCGCGGGCAACGACTGGTTGGCCATAATGTGGGCCGAGCAGCACGATCCGCCGGAGGGCGAGCCTCCGAGCGGAATACACTGGGCGGGCATCATCCTGAACCGGCAGCGTGTCGGCATCCCGTCGGGTGACGCCGGGACATCGTTCCAGTGGGATACCTGGAACTCCTTCAACGACTGGTTCGGGTCCCAGCTGAGCGAGGCTCTCCTCGACAGTGCGGAGATCCTCGTCAAGGACGACGACGGGATCCAGACGCTCTACGTCGTGGCGACGAACGACGAAGGCGCCACCTACAACTACTACAACTGCCACCGCGAGGATACCGCGAGCGACACGTACGTCTGCTCTCCCCCGGTCGCTGAGATGACGGCCGGCTCGGAGATCCACTACTACTTCGAGGCGACCGACAACGTCGGCAACGTGACGGTGCTGCCTCCGGGCGCGCCCGACCAGCACTTCGAGATGTCGATCCTGCCGATCGACGCGACCGTCGCCGACCAGGGCATCCTGATCGTCGACAAGTACGGTCGGTTCACCAGCGGTGCGGATCGCGAAACCGGCTGGGGCGGGACGTACCACGAGTACCGGTACCGTCCGACGACCGACAGCCACGCGTTGTTCTACTACCAGGAGATGCTCGACATCCTCGGCTTCGAGTACGAGGTTTACGACGTCGAGGTCCCGTCGGGCAGCACCTACCAGTCGAACGGTCCCGACAGCTCCGGGTACAAGTACTACGACACGCAGATCTGGTTCACCAACTACTTCAACGCCTACACGATCAAGGGCCCCGACCAGATGAACCTCATCAACTGGCTGAACCAGGCCGGCGCCGGGATGGATCGGAACCTGCTCCTGGCCGGGAACGACATCGGCTTCGAGCTCATCGAGGGCGAGAAGGAGACGCTGGCGTTCTACGAGACCTGGCTGGCGTCCGACTACATCGAGAACCAGGTCGGAGTCTCGACCGTCGACAGCCTCCCGGGCCTCGAGGACGCGCCGGGCGGGTCGTTCCTGACCCACGACGACGGTGAGTGCATCGCTCTCGCCGCCTGTCCGAACCCGCTCGAGGTGTTCGACGTCATCCAGCCGTTCGCCGGGATTCCGGGCACGGAGCAGGCCATGCAGTACATCAGGACGGACGAGTCAACGAAACCGTCCGGCGTGGCCTACACGCACCAGACGCTCGGCTACAACACCGTCAACCTCGGCTTCGGGCTGGAGTACATCATGGACGGCGTGGCGAACGGCGGCTCTGCGAACTACACGCCCGAGGGCTACTACCACACGGGCGTCGAAGACCGGGTCAACCTGATGCAGAACATCATGACCTTCTTCGACCAGACGCCCGAGGGCGACGGAACGGGAGCCGATGGCGCGCTCAACCGGAACGTCCTGAGTGCGGCCTATCCGAACCCGTTCAACCCGGTCACCAAGATCGCCTACAGCGTGAGGGAGACCGGCCCCGTTACGATCCGTGTCTTCAATGCGTCCGGCAGGGTCGTTCGGACGCTCCTGGAGACCGAGCTCGACGCGGGCACGTCGGGTCACGTGGTGTGGGACGGCACGAACGATGTGGGGCAGAGTTGCGCGAGCGGCGTGTACTTCTACCGCATCGAGGCGCCGGGCTTCGCCACATCGAGGAAGATGGTGATGCTCAAGTAGGACGGACGTTCGGGCGGCCCCCGACGGGGGGAGGCCCGGAGGTTCTTGCGGAGGAAGGGGGGCGGACACCGTCCGCCTCCCGCTCCTCCCGCGGGTTGCCACGAAGCGACGAGCGCCCCCCCGATCGCACGGGCCGTACCGGACGGCCCGGCCAATGAAGAGTCCCCTCGGCAACATGTGAGGCAAGTGAGCTGGTTCACCCTTCAACACAGGGAGGTACGCGTGCGAGTAGACGGCAGATGTCTCGTTCTCGTCGGGACAGTGCTGATTCTCGCTCTCGCCGCAGGAGGTGCCGGGGCATCGAGCTCCGACATCCTCTCGTCGGCGGACGAGCTGGGAACGATACCGACGAGCGGGAACTTCGAGGGTACGAGGTTGGAGACG
>JALGVN010000042.1 GCA_025774645.1 bacterium | reverse complement strand
GCGCTCCGCGACCTCGTCGAGCACGACGAGGATCGTGTCGTATTCGAGGGCGAGCGCCGCCGCCTCTTCCTTGAACTTCTCGATGCTTGCCCGGAGGTCCTCCGCCTCGGCGAGCAGTCCCTCCGCCGCTTCGTCCGGTCTCCCTCCTGCGCCGGCGAGGTCGACCCACCTCGCGTTGTGCCGCTTGAGGATCGGCGTCACCGCCGCGTCGTTCTCTTTCAGGAAGAACGCGACGGCGTAGACCGTCGAACCCGTGCGCGATATCTCGACGAGGTCCGACCCGGACGCTGCATCGGCGAGCTCACGCCCGAGCTCCGCGAAATCCGACCCCTCTATCGTGAGGAGCGCCGCTCGCGCGAGCCGGGTGTCGGCGACGTCCTCGACCGGCATGTCGAGAGCGGACCAGTGGCCGAGCTCCGACGCGAGCGCCTCCTTGCGGCCGATCTCGGCCTCGGCGCTTCGCATTCGTCCTTCCAGATCGACGCCGCGCTGATACCAGTCCTCGACGTCGAACTTCTCGAAGGTCGACTCGAGCTCCTGCTGTGACACGAGGAGCTTCGGCTTGAACATGTTCTGGAGTGGCTTGCCCTTGGGGACGTAGCGCTTGAGGAAGTCCCGCAGATACTCGAGCTTCCCGAGGTCCGCCTGGAGTTCGCGCTCGCGCTCACGCCTCGCCTCGACGTTCGCGGGGACGCCGAACTCGACGGTCGGTTCGATGATGTGGAGCGCGCCGCCCTCCCGGAGCGCCGCGACGATGTCGTCCTTCGCGCTCTGATGGGCGAGAATCTGTATCCTGCGCATCCGGCTGACAGCCATCCGCGATTACCCCCGGGGCCTCAGGCCGCAGCCGTGATCGATTCGAGGACCTTCGCGACGCCCGCCGTGACCTTGCCGCCCGCCGACGCCCTCACCTGCTCGACGCCGGTCCTGCTCTCGGCAACGATGCCCTCGGCCTCGGCCTCAGCGTCCGCCCTCGACTTCGCGACGAGAGCACGCTCCTCGTCCCGCGCTTCCTTCCGCGTCGTATCGAGGATGTGCTCCGACTGCTCGTGCGCCTCGGCGACGAGCTTCTTGGAGTCTCCCCGCGCGCGGCGGAGCGCCTCCTCCGAGTCCTTCTCGGCATTCCTGATGCGCTCGATAGCTTCAGAAACCAACGCGTCCTCCTCGGCCCCGCGTTCGTCGCACAGCGGACGTCGCGTGACCCCCGCTCCTGTGCGCACCTTGACGGTCGCCTCGGTCGACTCCGAGAACGGGGCCCGGTGGATAACCCTCTCACGGTGCTCCCGCCGGGACCGCCTAAGTGCTCATGCTGTATGGAAGTATATCGGTGAGGGGCCGCTGTGCACACTTATCCCCACGCGGTCTCCCGCTGACCCGCTCGTGCGGCGGAACTCGCGACCGCGTGGCCCCTTGCGCTACAGCGTTGCTTCGCTCTCCTCGAGCTCCTCTTCCAGCTCCTCGTCTTCCGTGAGGTCCAGACCACCCGTGGCGCGACGAATCACTGGCGTGTCGCCCACGTCACCCATCTGGCAGTTCCCCTGGAAGACCACGCCGTCCTCGATCACCAGACCGCGTGTCTTGATGTCCCCGAGTAGCCGGGACCCGCGCCGAAGCTCGAGCTTCCCGGAGGCGAAGACGTTGCCGTACATCTTCCCGCCGATGACCGCGTTCGCGACCGTCGCGTCTCCCTCGACCTTCCCGGTCTCTCCAACGACCAGGGTGTCGCTCGCTTCGATCGTTCCGTCGAAGTCACCGTCGACCTGGACACTCCCCTCGACTTTCACGTCACCCTTGAGGGTTGTCCCTTCTCCGATGATCGTGTTCACGCTGCCGACTGTCCTTTCGTCGTCCCTGGTGAACATGACGTACCCCCTACCTTCCACGTGGATTCTGGGCACCCCGCGCCGAATCCGGTTTCCCACCCGCCCCGGAGGCGAGTGAACGGTTGAATTTACCAAACGCCCTTCGCCAAGTCAACATCTATCAGCCGCACTCACGCCCGACCGCGGCGTCCTTCACCCCGTCAGTCACTCCTACTCCTGCCGCTGGAGTTCGAGCGAAGCGAGCGCCTCGAGAATCCTCTCGAGGTCCTCATCGGAGTAGTACTCGATCCTGATCGAGCCCTCTTTCCCCATGCGGTCTATGCGAACCTGAGTCCCCAGGATGCGCTGGAGCCGTTCCTCCCACTCGCGGACGACCGGATCGTCGCTCCTCCTCGACCTCGTGACCTTCCTCCGCTTCCTACCTCCGCGCGCCAGGGCCTCGACATCCCGCACGGAAAGCCCCTTCGAGACAGCCTTCTGCGCAAGGGCCCGCTGGTTCTCTCCCGACGAGGCGCCCAGGACCGCCCTCCCGTGGCCCGCCGAGAGTCGGCCGTCGGAGAGCATCTCCTGCACCTCAGGTGGAAGCGCCAGAAGCCTCACGGCGTTCGCGACCGTGCTCCGGTCCTTCCCGACCCGGTCCGCCACGTCCGCCTGAGTGACCCCCGCGATCTCCATGAGGGCCTCGTAGCCGTGCGCTTCGTCGATGGGATTGAGATCCTCCCGCTGCAGGTTCTCCACCATCGCGAGCTCGAGCGACATCGCCTCGTCCACGTCCCTCAAGATCGCCGGTATCGTCGTCAGCCCGGCGCGCTTCGAAGCCCGCAGCCGTCGCTCCCCGACGATCAGCCGGTAGCCTCCCGTCGGTTTCGTGCTCACCATCACGGGCTGGACGATGCCGTGCATCGAGATGGAGCGAGCCAGCTCCTCGATCGCGTCATCGTCGAAGCGTGTTCTCGGCTGCTCGCTGTTGGGCTCGATCTCCTCGATTGGCAGCTCGCGCACCAACCCTCCGCCACCTTCGTCGGCGTCGGGGATGAGCGCTCCCAACCCCTTTCCGAGGGCCTTCCGGTTCATCGTGCGACTCCTGGTCTGGGGTCCGCGGCGCGGTCAGCGGTCACGCCGGTTCGCGGGCAGGCAGCTTCTCGGCCGGCCTGTCCTGGAACATCACTTCCTTCGCGAGCTCGATGTAGCTCTCCGCTCCTGCGGAGAGAATGTCGTAAGTGATAATCGGTTGACCGAAGCTCGGCGCCTCCCCCAACCGCACGTTCCTCGGGATCATCGCCTGGTACACTCGGTCGCCGAAGTAGCGGCGCGCCTCTTCGGCGACCTGGCGTGCCAGGTTGAGGCGCCCGTCGTACATGGTCAGGAGGATCCCCTCAATCCTGAGGCCGGGATTCAGATTCCGCTGCACCAGCCGGATGCTGTTCAGGAGCTGACCGAGGCCCTCAAGAGCGTAGTACTCGCACTGGATGGGCACGAGGACGGTGTCGGCTGCCGTCAGGGTGTTGACGGTGAGGAGTCCGAGGGACGGTGGGCAGTCGATGAAGACGAAGTGGTAGTCGTTCCTGATGGCGGCCAGTGCACGCTGGAGCCGGGTCTCCCGGGCCATCACGTTGACGAGCTCGATCTCGGCCCCGATGAGGCGCTGGTGCGAGGGGATGACGTGGAGGAATGGGAGATCCGGTGCCGCCACGATCGCGTCGTCGACGGGTGCCTCGCCGATCAGAACCTCGTAAATGCTTGTGCCAACGTCGTTTTTGGTGAGTCCGATCCCGCTGGTGGCATTCGCCTGGGGGTCGATGTCGATGAGGAGCGTGGGCCTCTCAGCGACCGCCGTACAGGCCGCCAGGTTGACGGCGGTCGTGGTCTTCCCGACGCCGCCTTTCTGGTTGGCGATGGCAATGACTCGACTCAATGTGGACCACCTGTGGATAACGTGTGTCCATCAAGTGCCCCAATGGCTTGGGGACAGGTAGGTTGCTAGAAGGATACTGGCAGGAGGATTGGAGTCAAGCGAAAAGCAGAGGGCGACAGAAGTTATCCACGGCTTTTTTCAAGTGGGTGAACGGGGTGTGTTTCACGTGGAACATCGGTCAGCGGGACCCCGGCCTCTCGGCGAGGTGTTCCACGTGGAACTCGACGAAGGTCGTCGTCCGGTCGAGCCCTGGCAGCGGAACGTCCACCTCTCTCCCCAGCACGAACCCTTGCTCCCCCGCAATAGAGATGGCCAGCTCACGCTCCTGACGCCACTTCGGCCCCTTGAAGAGCACGAGTCGTCCCGCGCGCGCCACCAGCGCAAGGCTCGGAGCGAGCGTCTCCCCGATCTTCCCGAGCGCCCTCGACACGGCCATGTCGAACGACATCGATCCCCCAAGATCCTGGACCCTGGCGTGAACGACCGCGAGATTGGGTCGCTCCAGCGCACGCAGGGTGCTCTTCAGGAAGACAACCTTGCTCCGGCGGGAGTCGACCAGCGCCACCTGGAGTTCGGGGCGCAGGATCCCCAGCACGACACCCGGAAATCCCCCACCGCTGCCCAGGTCCCCGACCGTGGTACCGGCCGCCTCGAACGCGGACAGGAGTGCCGCCGAGTCGATGAAGTGCTCCCCGAGCCGGTCCAGCGAGCGCCTCGAAACGACGTTCACCTGGGGCGCCGCCCCGATGACCTTCTCCCCGAAGAGCACGAGCTGGCCGCGCTGCGTGTCGCTCAAGGGGCCGCAGAGGGACTCCATCTCGGCCACTGGTAGCTTGAATGACATCTTCGTTGCACCTCGTGTCTCGGTCTCGAGTGCTGACCGGGGAACTCCCGCGGGTTACTGCGGGCGCCTTCTGGCCCTCAGATGAATCAGCAGAACGCCGAGGTCGGCGGGACTCACGCCGGGAATGCGGCCCGCCCGTCCGACGGTCTCCGGCCGGACCCGTGACAGCTTCTCACGGGCCTCGGTCGAAAGTCCCCGCACTCTATCGTAGTCGACGTCAGCGGGGATGTCAGCCGTCTCCAGTGCCCGGAGCCGCTCGATCTGCCCGTGGGCTCTGTCGATGTAGCCGCGGTACTTCACCTCGATCTCGACGTGCTCGCGCACTTCACGTGCGACGCGGACGCCGTCCGGAAGCAGGACCCTCACGTCGTCCAGCGACATCTCCGGACGCGCCAGGAGCCTCGCGGCCGACACTGGTTCGCTCAGCGCGCTCGTGCCTCGCTTCGCCAGGAGCGGGTTCGCCACTGAGGGCGCGATGATCGTGCGCTCGAGCCTCTCGATCGCCTGCGCTGCCAGATCCCGTCGCCGGCTGGCGCGCTCATGTGCCTCCTCGGAGACGAGGCCGGCGTCCCTGCCGATGGCCGACAGCCTGAGGTCTGCGTTGTCATGGCGAAGAACGAGGCGGTGCTCCGCCCGGCTCGTGAACATCCTATACGGCTCGTCCGCTCCCTTCGTCACGAGGTCGTCGATCAGAACACCGATGTAGGCTTGGGATCGCGCGAGTACCACCGGCGGCATCCCGTCGAGCGCCCGCGCTGCGTTCATCCCTGCCATGATGCCTTGGGCCGCTGCCTCCTCGTACCCTGACGTCCCGTTGATTTGCCCTGCCAGGTAGAGTCCGCCGATGTGGCGGACCTCCAGCGAGGCGCGGAGCTCGCGAGGGTCCACGAAGTCGTACTCCACCGCGTAGCCGGGTCTCACGAGGCGCGCACTCGCGAGCCCCGGGATGCTCCGGATCATCCTGACCTGGACGTCGTACGGGAGGCTTGTCGAGAGCCCGCTCAGATAGGCGGTCTCGCCTGAACGAGTCTCCGGCTCCACGATGACGCGATGCGATTCCCGCCCCTCGAACCTGACCACCTTGTCCTCAATCGACGGGCAGTACCGTGGACCTATCCCGGAGATCCTGCCTGTGAAGAGCGGCGACCGGTCCAGGGCCGTCCGGACGATGTCGTGAGTCTCCTGCGTCGTGGCAGTCGTGTGACAGAGGACTTGGTCAACTGCCAGTGTTTGCGTCGAGAATGAGAACGGAACGGGCCGATCGTCCCCAGGCTGCTCTGCCATGGCTTCCCAGTCTATCGTGTCGGCAGCCACCCTGGCCGGGGTGCCGGTCTTGAGCCGTCCCAGACCCAATCCGAGCCGCCTCAGGCAAGAAGAAAGCTGCCTGGCCGCCGGCTCCCCCGTTCTACCGCCTCGCCACTCGGAAAGGCCCACGAAGAGCCGTCCACACAGAAACGTCCCTGTTGTCAAGATTACGACCGGAGCGGTCGTTCTTTCTCCTGTTGTCAACCCGGCACCCTTCACCCTACCGCCATCGACCAGCAACTCCTCGACCCGACCTTCCACGAGGGTGATTCCGGGCTCCGAGAGCAGGGCGGCGAGCACCCGAAGACGGTAGGCGGACTTGTCAGCCTGGGCTCGCGGCGACCGGACGGCCGGCCCCTTGCCTGTGTTGAGCATCCGGAACTGGATCCCGGTCTCGTCGATGGCTCGCCCCATCTCGCCGCCGAGCGCGTCGATCTCGCGTACAAGCTGTCCCTTGGCGAGTCCGCCGATCGCCGGATTGCACGCCATCTCGGCGACGTGGCGCTTCGAGATCGTGATCACGCACACACGCTTCCCGAGCCGCGCGGCGGCGAGCGCCGCCTCGCACGCAGCGTGGCCGGCGCCGACGACAATAATGTCGAAGTCAGGGCGCATCGTTCCCGCTTGTCCTCCGCTCCAGCTCTCCCTTACTTGCCCACGCAGAACCGTTCGAAGATTCGCTCCAGGACATCCTCGGGCGTCGTCTCGCCCGTCACTTCGCCGAGCGCGGTGGCTGCCTCCGCGACTTCAACCGCGACTACTTCCGGGGGGCCGCTTTCTCGCGTCAGTCGACTCGCGCGAACGAGAGCGGCGTCGACCGTCTTGAGCGCGTCGACGTGCCGGACGTTCGACAGGTGCGCCGGCTCGTCGCCCGGAGGCGATCCGAGCGCGGCGGACACGATGAGATCGCGCAGGGCGTCGAGCCCCGCGCCCTCTTTCGCGGACACACACGTTGCGCCCAACCACGAAGATCCGAAAGCCGCCGCGAGTTCGTCGCCACGGACCGCGGCGCCGAGGTCGATCTTGTTGCCGACGATGATTGTCCGCGCGGGCTCGAGGTCGCGTGCGATGACTTCGTCGTCGGCATCGACGCCGCTCGACGCGTCCACGACGAGGACTACGAGCGCCGCACCCGCCGCCGCCGCGCGCGCGCGCGCCACGCCTGCTTCTTCCGCTTCATCGACCGCGTCGCGCCACCCGGCCGTGTCGATCAGGCGGACGGGGACTCCCCGCACGTGTAGGAACTCCTCGATGGCGTCGCGAGTCGTGCCGGGAAGCGGTGTCACAATGGAGCGGTCGCGCATGAGGAGCGCGTTCATCAGACTCGACTTGCCGACGTTCGGCCTTCCGACGATCGCGACGGACAGGCCGTCGCGCATCGCGATGCCGAGCTCGCACCGTGAGAGGAGTTCCGCGACCAGTCCGCGGCTCGCTTCGAGGGCGGCGAGGATCGCTTCCGGGCCTCCGGGCTCTACCTCGTCCGAGTCGACGTCGACCTGCGCCTCGAGTTCCGCACGAACATCGAGAAGAGAGGCACGAAGTTCCGTGAGGCGTCCGGACAGACCGCCTTCGAGCTGGCCCAACGCGATTTCGAGCCCGCGTCGTGTCTTCGCGCCGACGACGTCGGCGACCGCCTCCGCCTGAACGAGATCGAGGCGCCCCGAGAGGGACGCGCGTTCCGTAAACTCGCCGCGCCTCGCGAGTCTCGCGCCGGCGTTGAGACAGACTTCGAGAACACGGCGCCCGGGCATCGCGCCACCGTGGCAACCGAACTCGACCATGTCCTCAGTGGTGTAAGTGCTCGGTGAACGAAGGACGGTCGCAAGGACTTCGTCAGCCTCGCGACCGTCGGCATCGAAAACGTATCCGTGATGAACGCTGTGGCTCGGAGCGCCAGAGAGGCCGGCGGAACCGCGGAAGACCGAGTCCGCGATCTCGAGTGAGCGCGCGCCCGAGAGACGCACGATCGCGATCGCTCCCGGACCGAGGGCCGTGGAGATGGCGACGATTGTGTCCCCGGACGAGGCTCTCATGACCGAATTCCCTCGAGGCGCTGTCCAGGCGCCCGCCCCCGGGCTACTGCTTCTGGCTGCGCGAGCCGCTCCTGCTGCCACGGCCGCCTCTGCCGCCTCGCGAGCCGCGGCCGCCCCTGCCACCCCTGCCGCCCCTGCCGCCCTTACTTCCTTTGCCGCCCGTGCCGTCGCCCCTGGCGGGCGCGACGACGATGCTCTTCACGCGCCCCTGGCCGACGCTCGTCGTGTCGACTCCCGGGTCTTCCTTGAGCACCGCGTGGACGATCCGGCGGTCGGCCGAGTCGAGCGGCTCCATCGTGATCTGCTTCTTCGCGGATTTGACTTCCTTTGCCAGAGACAGCGCCTTGGACTTCAGGAAGTCCTCGCGGCGCCGCTTGTAACCACTGACGTCGAGAACGATCTTGGCGGTCCGCCGACTCTCTCTCTGAAGCATCCTGTTCGTCAGGTACTCCAGCGACGAGAGCGTGGCGCCGCTCTTGCCGATCAGAAGGCCGTCGGATCCTGCGGTCTCGATGTCGATGATGAGGGTGTTCTTCTCTTCCGTGATGTGTAGCTGGCTCGAGAACCGCATCAGCTTGAGCATCGAGGACACGATCTCCTCGGCTCTCGCTCGGGTCGACATGCGGTGCGCCACGCGCACCTTCGCGGGCGACCCCGCGAACAGACCGAGGAACCCTCTCTTCCCCTTCTCCACTACGGTGATCTCGGCTTCGTCCCTCGATATGCCGAGCTCACGGAGCGCGACCCTCGTTGCTTCAGCGACACTCTTCCCCGTTGCTTCGGTCGAGCTATTCATTCCGTCTCTCCCCTGCCGCCCCGCTGGTCGATGTGCACTACCTCTTCTTGCGGCGCTTCTTCTTCCGGTTCTTCGACGGCGACGCAGGGTTCGTCTCGACGACCTCCGCGTCCTGCACGTCGAAGTCGGGCACCGTCGTGATCGAGGCAGTGGTCTGGCTACGCTGAACTCCCGGGGCAGCGGCGTCGACTGAAGACGATCCGTCCGCGGTGATCGGGCCGCGGTGGATGTAGTACTGCTGCGCGACGCTCAGTACGGTGTTCACCAGCCAGTAGAGGACCAGGCCCGACGCGAAGTTGTAGAAGAGCGCCGTGAAGACGATCGGCATCATCTTGCCGAGCGCCGCCTGACTTGGGTCTTTCGATGAGAAACGCTGCTGCACCAGCATCCCGACGCCCATGAGAACCGGAAGGATGTGGATCGGGAAACCCGCGATCGTCGCGATCGTGTCGGGCTGAGACAGATCGGTGATCCAGAGCACGAAGGGCGCGCCCCGGAGCTCGATCGTCGTCCGGAGCACCTGGAAGAGAGCGATGAAGACCGGCATCTGGAAGAGCATCGGCAGGCACCCGCCGAGCGGGTTGACGCCCTCCGTCTTGTACAGCCTCATCTGCTCTTTCGCGAGCGCTTCTCTGTCGCCCTCGTGCTTCTTCTTGAGCGCCTCCTGCTTCGGCTGAAGGTCCTGCATTCGCTTCATCTCTGTGAAGCTCTTGTGCGTCAGCCTGTAGAAGAGGAGCTTCGTGAGGATTGAGAAGAGGATGATGACGATGCCGTAGTTCGGGATGATCCCGTGGGCCCAGACGAGAGCCCTCAGCATCAGAACTGACAGCGGTCGCGTGATGCTCCACCCCAGGTCGACGGCCCGTTCGAGGCCCGACTCCATCTTCGAGATGAGGAGATAGTCCTGAGGACCGGCGAAGATCGACAACCGGACCGTGGCTACGTCGTTTGGGATGGAGAGTGAGGCGGCGAACCCGACCGTGCGCCTGTCGACGTCGGCGAACACCTCGAGCGCGTCGAAGGGCTCCTCCGGGATGAGCGCCGCCATGAAATACCTGGACTGCGATGTCGCCCAGCGCACCTCCCCCACGCGGCGCCTGAGCGGGTCCTTCCTGAGCTTCCCGAAGTCGAGCCGCTTGACGGCGTCGTCGATCTTCGCGACCGACGCCAGCGACCTGTTCTCCTCTTTCGTCTCCGTCGGGAGGATGCCCGGCCAGCCGATCACCAGCGCCCGCTGCGCCGTCGGCTCGACGAGGCCCCCGACCGACACGTCGAGGTCGAATGTGTACTCGTCCGGATAGAAGGTGTACTCCCGGACGACTCTCACGCCCTGATCGGAGACCACCTCGTACCGCACGGTCGCGGGAGGACCGCCGTCATGAAGGGTGATCGTCCCCCGCGCCGGCGTCTCGAACATCCAGTCGCCGGTGCGTATCCCGTTCGGGCCGTACTGGATCGCCAGGTCGAGTCCCCGCTCTCCCTCCGGCACGAGGTCGACGTCCAGTCCTTCCAGATCCTGGTACTCCCTGAGCCGCCACGAGACGAGCGACGCGCCCCGGTTGCTCAGTACCGCCGTCCACAGCGGGGCGTCGATCGTGAGGGCTTCCTCCGCGATGGCCTCCACCGACCCGGACGGAGGCTCGTCGGACTCAGAGGGCGCCACGAGCGGTCGATCGCCGACACTGGGCGCTCCCCCGGAAGCGGACTCAGCCCCGGGAGTTCCTGCCGGCACCTCCGCGACCTCCTCGACCTGCGCACCCTCGCCCGGCACCGCTGGAGCCTCCTCCGCCTGTCGCCGAACGAAGAAGTTGTAGCCGAACAAGAGCACGAAAATAAGGATGACGGCCACGATGGCGCGTCTCTCGTCCATCAATGCCTCCTACTGCTGCTGTGATGACGCCGCCGGTGGAGTGAAGAGGCGCGTCCGGCGCCGCTGCGGCACCGGATCCTCGCCACCCTCCGCCCACGGATTGCACCGGGCGATCCTGAGCGTGGCCAGCCACAGGCCGCGTCCGAGACCGTGCCGTGTGAGGGCTTGAACGGCGTACTCCGAACAGGATGGGGTGAAACGACAGCTGGGGGGAGTGAACGGCGACACGACGCGGCGGTAGACCTTCACGAGAAGGACCACCCCCCTCGTCAGCGCCAGGGGCCTCCTAGAGGACTCCGTCGGATTGACCATCGACTGAGTTATCTCGGCCGCTTTCGCGGCGATCCCTTTCCCACACTAGCTGGCGTCGTCGGAGGCGCGTCGAAGCGCGGCGTCGAGCGCATCTTTAAGATCTGCGAATCGCGCTTTCGCCGCTCTCTCGGTTGCTACGAAGACGAGGGTCTGGAGTTCCGCGACGTCTTGCCTGCTCACGCGGAACGCTTCGCGAAGCACCCTCCTTGCGCGGTTTCTGTCGACCGCTCCTCCGACTCTCGATCCCGCCAGGAACGCCACTCCCGGCGGCCCCACACCCCTTCGGTAGCACATTCTGAAGTACGGCGTCCGCACTACCGTCCCCGCCCTCAGGGTCAGCTCCATGGCGCGGCGGTCTCTGAGCCTCCGGCTCCTACCAAGCTTGTTCGAAGTCAAAGCCGCTACCGTGTCGTGAGGCGCTTTCTGCCTTTGGAGCGCCTCCGGGCCAGCACCCTCCGGCCGCCCGGAGTGGAGCTGCGCTTCAGGAACCCGTGCTTCGTCTTGCCCTTCCGCTTCTTGGGCTGGTACGTCCGCTTCATCAGATCCTCTGCTTCTCTACGTGGTCGAAGTGCACTCGAACCCAGTACACTACTACCCGCCCATGGCCCTGTCAAGCCCATTCTCTCCCCTCCTCCGCCCACCCCTCCCAGCCCCCACTTCACCCGATCGCGCCCCTCAACTCCTCATGCCTCGCTCACTTCCGACAGCTCCCGAAAAAAGTTCGGCCACTCCACAGAAAGTGCTTGCACGATTTCGGGGGGTCGTGCTAACATTCGCCGCCGTCACAGGTGCCGTTGATAAACGGTTGCCGCCGATCGGAAGGAAGTACCGGACAGGGCAGTACAGCCGAACCTCGGGGACGCCAATCTCACCCTGCAACCAGACCCCCCGAGGCCAAGCCCCCAACTTGAGGGCGAACAAGACCTTACCGAGTTATCCACATTGTGGAGCGCGGATGTAGACAAGTGCCGCACAACATTTCCTCGACATTACTCGTGAATGCGGCCCCATCCTTGCGAATGCTCCGACTTCCGCCTCCGGTGGATAATGAGTCCACGGCTTGTTGACAACCTGCGGATTGCCATGACCCCGACCGACCTCTGGACGAGGTGCCTCGAGACAATCCGCGAAGAGACGGAGCATCAGAGCTACCAGACCTGGTTCGAACCTACGAGAGCCGTCGAACTGACGGACGATGTCCTGAAGATCGAGGTGCCGAACCGTTTCTTCGCGGACTGGCTTGAAGAGCACTACAGGGGGCTCGTACAGCGGGCGATCCGAGAGCACCTGGGGAAGGACGCTGCTCCTGCGTTCCAGGTCGCTCATCGGAGCGCCGACGAGTACGAGCCGGTATCTACAAGGCGGGCAGCACCTCCGCCACTGACCATAGCAGCGGCTGAAGATTGCCGGCTCAACCCGCGCTATACGTTTTCGACGTTCGTCGTGGGGAACAGCAATCGCTTTGCGCAGGCTGCAACTATGGCGGTGGCGGAGGCGCCCGCTGACGCGTATAACCCGCTCTTTATATATGGTGGCGTCGGGCTGGGGAAGACCCACCTGATGCAGGCGGTCGGCCATTACGTCAGGGAGCACCACCCGGAGTTCTCGGTCTACTACGCGTCGTCCGAGACCTTCATGAACGAGCTCATCACCGCGATCCAGCGGGGGTCGACGCTCGAGTTCCGGGACAAGTACCGGAGCAAGGACGTGCTCCTGATCGACGACGTGCAGTTCCTGGCCGGCAAAGAGAGCACACAGGAGGAGTTCTTCCACACCTTCAACGCTCTCTACCTGGCGCACAAGCAGATCATCATGACGAGCGACAGGCCGCCGAAGCAGATCGCCACCCTCGAAGAGCGTTTGGTTTCGCGGTTCCAGTCGGGGCTCGTGACGGACATCCAGCCGCCGGACCTCGAGACTCGAATCGCAATTCTCCACGAGAAGGCGGAGCTGGACGGGATCTCGATTCCCAACGACGTAATCCACTTAGTCGCTAATAGTGTTACGTCCAATATCCGCGAGCTGGAGGGGTCGCTCGTCCGGCTCCTCGCCTTCTCAAGCCTGACGGGGAGCGAGATTACCGTCGACCTCGCCAAGGAAGTCCTGGGCGAGTTCCTCGGGAAGCCGCGCGGCCCCATCTCTGTGGCCCGCATCCAGCAGGCCGTCGCCGAAGCCTACGGCGTCCCCGTCGAGAAAATGAAGGCCAGAGGGCGAGCGAGCCAGATCGCCCACGCGCGCCAGGTCGCGATGTTCCTCTCTCGCGAGCTCACCCATCTGTCGCTCGCTCAGGTCGGCGAGCACTTCGGTGGGAGGGACCATACGACGGTCCTTCACGCGCAGCGGAAGATCGCGGGCGAGGTGACGAGCAACGTCCAGGTCCAGCGGGACATCGAGGGCCTCCGCCGCGTCCTGCGCGCCTCTTGAACGGGCCGTCGATCGTCCGACCGCCCGACTCCGCACCTCCTGTCTCGACCGACACGCCGGCCCCGTCCCCGACGGGGCCGGTCCGCGTTCGGCAGCAGGGAAGTGGCGGCCACCAGCTCCTCCACCGGAGAGTTGGACACGTCGTGGACCGAGTGCCCCTCGATGTGGACGAGCGCGACCTGCGGCGAGGGATGTTGACAACACGTGAGCCTGAGTCGACGTTGTCCATCGGCCTGTCCACAGACCCTCTCGCCCGCGAATCCCGCTCGGTCGCGCTGGAAGCCCCACAGCACGCAGAAGACGCGACTGCGCCACCCCCGGGGACCCGGGGCTATCAACATCTCCACAGCCCCTACTACTTCTGCTATTCTT
>JALGVN010000222.1 GCA_025774645.1 bacterium | reverse complement strand
GCAGAGGAGCCCGAAACCGCGGATGCGGACGCCGGCGAGGTCGAGACCGTTCAGCCGACCGAGGCGACCGAGGAGGCGAGCGCCGAAGCGACGCCCGCCGAGGAAGCTCCGGCCGAGGTCACGGCGGAGGAAGCGGATGAGTCCGCGGCCGAGGCCGAGGAAGAGAAGCCTGACGCACAGACGGCCGGGGACGGCGAAGAGCTCGCCGAGACCCCCGAGCCCGAAGAGAAGAAGGAAGGCGAAGAGCCGGCCGGCGAGGGAGCATAGCGAGCCGACCGGAGCAGCCATCCTGTGTCACGCGTGTGGGGGGACTCTGGTGGAGTCCCCCTGCGCTTCGTTGTGAGCTGGAGGACCGCCCGCGGTCCGGCCGGAGACGCGTGGAGGCGTCGCGATGAAGGACGAGCCCCCAGAGACCGTCGCCCTCATGACGGTCGGGTGCAAGCTGAACCAGTACGAGACCGAGGGGATGGCCGAGCTCTTCGAGCAGTCGGGCTACACCGTCGTCCCCTTCGACGAGACCGCCGACGTGTACGTGGTGAACACCTGCACGGTCACGATGCGGAGCGACTACCGTTCGCGGCAGATGCTCCGGCGGGCCGCCCGCAGAAATCCCGACGCTCTCGTCGTCGCGGCGGGATGCTACGCCCAGCGCGACCCGCAGGCGCTCGACAGCATGCCCGAGGTCGATCTTGTCGTCGGGAACACCGCCAAGCCGCGCGTCGCGTCACTCGTCGCGGAGCGGACGGGCGACTCCGAGCGAGTCGTCGTCGACCCGCACGAGCGGGCCGGATTCCAGGCACTCGACATCGGCCGTTTCCGCGGGTACACGCGCGCCTTCGTCAAGATCCAGGACGGGTGCGACCGTCGCTGCACGTACTGCGCCGTTCCCGACGCCCGTGGCCCGGCGCGGAGCCGGCCGTTCGACGAGGTCGTGGAGCAGGCACGCAGGCTCTCCGCAAACGGCTATCGCGAGGTCGTTCTCACCGGCGTCCACATCGGGGCGTACGGGGCGGAGGCGGACGCAGTCGGCACAGACGGCCGCCGTCTGCCCGAGCTCCTCGTGGCACTCGCCGAGATCGACGACGTCGTGCGCATCCGACTCGGGTCCATCGAACCGATGGAGCTCACGCCCGAGCTCGCGTCGGTCGTGCTCTCCGAAGACAAGCTCTGCAACCACCTCCACGTTCCCCTCGAGAGCGGATCCGACCGTATCCTGGACGCGATGGCCCGGACCTACACGAGAACCGAGTACGTGGAGGTCGTGCAACGGGTCACCGACAACGATCCCCTTTGCGGACTCGGAGCCGACGTCATGGTCGGGTTTCCGGGGGAGACAGACGAGGACTTCGCGGAGACCGTCGCCCTCATCGAGGAGCTTCCGTTCACATACCTCCACGTCTTCGCGTTCTCGCCGCGTGAGGGAACTCCTGCGGCCTCGATGGAGGACCACGTCCCGTCGGCCGAGAAGAAGCGCCGGAGCCGCTTCCTCCGAAATCTCAGCCGGTCGCGGTCGCTCGCGTTCCGCTCGGGGTTCGTGGGAGAACGGCTCGAGATCCTGATCGAGGAAGGGAGCGACAGGGGAGGTCGACGGCTCTCCGGCCTCGCCGGGAACTACGTCCGGATCGAGGTCGAGGGAACCGACGAGCTCAGGAACCGCTTCGCGACGGTCTCGGTCGACGGCGCCGACGCGGATCGGACGTGGGGCACGGTCGACCGCTCGACCGTGCGCTGACGAACCCGGAGGACACCCGCCAGTTGCGAATCTACATCGAGACATACGGCTGCCAGATGAACGACTACGACTCGAGGATGGTCTCCTCGATGCTCACGGCGGCCGGGCACACCGTGGCGACCGACCCGCGGCGCGCGGACGCGGTGATCGTGAACACCTGCAGCGTCCGGGAACGGGCGGAGGACCGTGTCCTCGGCAGGCTCCGCCAGCTCCGCGGGCTCGTGGAACCGGGGGCTGTCATCGGCGTAATCGGCTGCGTCGCCCAACGGATGGGCGACGATCTCCTTCGACCAACGCACGGTGTCGATTTCGTCGTTGGCACCGACCAGTACGAGCGGCTTCCGGAAACGGTCGCGAACGCGCACGCCGGTTCGAGGAGTGTCTCGACGAGGGTCGCCCACGATCAGACCTACGACGCGAGGCCGCGCCCGACAGAAGCGTCGACCTGCGACTTCGTGAGCGTCATGCGCGGGTGCGACAACTACTGCTCGTATTGCATCGTCCCGTACGTGCGCGGGAGGGAACGGAGTCGGCCTGTCGAGCGGATCATCGAGGAGACGCGATCGCTCATCGAGCTCGGCGCGCGCGACGTCACGTTCATCGGGCAGAACGTGAACTCCTACCGCGATGGCGGCGTCGATTTCGCGGGACTCCTCCGCGTTGCGAACGACGTTCCGGCGCTCGCAAGGATCCGCTTCGCGACGTCGCACCCGAAGGACCTCACCGATGCCGTGATCGACGCGGTGGGGGACCTCGACAGCGTGTGCGAGCACGTCCACCTGCCTGTGCAGTCGGGGTCGGACGCGATCCTCAAGGCGATGAACCGGTCGTACACGCGAGACGACTACCTGCGGCTCGTGGATCGGCTCCGGACGAAGATGCCCGGCGTGGCCCTCACGACCGACGTCATCGTAGGCTTCCCCGGCGAGACGCAGGAGGACTACCTCGCGACGCTCTCTCTCATGGACGAAGTGCGTTTCGACTCCGCCTTCATGTTCCGCTACTCAGTACGGACCGGCACGAATGCCGCGAAGCTCGTCGACGACGTTCCCGAGGACGTGAAGCTCGAGCGCCTCGAGTCCGTGATCTCGTTCCAGCGCGTGGCGACCGAGGAGATCAACCGGCGCCTCGTCGGCACGGTCCAGGAGGTGCTCGTCGAGGGGCCGAGCGAGAGGAACACGTCGCTCCTCTTCGGGAAGACGAGAACGGCGAAGGTCGTGATCTTCGACGGGCCGTCCGCTCCTGCCGGAGGGCTCGAGCCGGTCCTCATCACGGAAGCGAGCGCGTGGACGCTCAGGGGCACGCACACGCCCGCCGGGTGAAATCCCCACGGAGAAAGACCTTGCGGGGTCGAGCGGCCCGCGATAGACTCACCCGTGTTTGGACCTCCTGTGACCGTCGAGAGCGTCCCGGAGACGCTGGAGTGCGCCGACGGCCTTCATACGACCCCCATACGCGGAGGTGATTGCCGTGTGGATCGTCAGAATGCTCCTCATCCTGATTCTCGTGGTGGCCATCACCTGGTTTGCCATGATCAACAGCTCCGAGAAAGCCACCATCTCGCTCGGCACAGAGAACCTCACATTCTACGACGTCCCGCTCGTCCTGCTCCTGTTCGAGGCCTTCGTGCTGGGCGCGCTCGTCTGGTTCGTCGTGGCGATCTTTCACGAGGTGAGCCTCAGGCGAGCTATGAGGAAGCTCAAGAGGGAGAACGCGGACCTCCAGAAGGAGATCGCCGGCCTCAGGCACATCTCGCTCGACAGCATCGAAGAGGAAGGCGACATCACCGAGACCCAGTGAGAGCCCCGGAAGCTCACACCAGGGGGAGAGCATGGGTTTTCTGAGCGGTCTGAGGCGACGGCCGAGACACAGGACAGACGAGAGCGCGTACCAGATGGGGATCGATGCGCTCATCGCCGGCAACCGCGACGTGGCGATGAAGCACCTCGCCGACGCGGTCCGTGAGGACCCGCGGAACCTCGACGGCTACGTGAAGCTCGGGAACCTCCTCCGGGAGCGAGGCCAGATCCGGCAGGCGATCCAGGTCCACCGGGAACTCCTCGTGAAGCGCAAGCTGCCGGCGCCCCTCAAGAACGAGATCGTCAAGAGCCTCGCGCTCGATCTCGCGCAGGCGGAGAACTGGCAGGAGGTCCTGTCGACGCTCAAGCAGCTCTCGCGCGGCGAGCGAACCGACCCGAAGGTCCTCGCTCTTACCCGTGACGCGTGCGAGGCGATGGGCGACGTGGAGCACGCCATCGCGACACACCGCGAGATCCTGAAGGGCAACGGAGTGAAGGGCGAGCCGTCGCTCGGCGTCT
>JALGVN010000221.1 GCA_025774645.1 bacterium | reverse complement strand
GCCGAAGGGCAAAGGGCTACTCCTTGAGGTCGGAAGATGTGAAATCGCCGCCGGCGATCGCCGTCACCGTGTGGGAGGCGTACTCCGGCGGAACCACGATCGAAATCCAGGGGCTTCCCGAGGCGGCGTCCTCAACGAAGTACATCGCGTTCTCGTTCAGGTTCTCGTTGTGCAGCGCCACGAGTGTCTCGTCGTCCCCGTCTCCGTCGAAGTCCCCGCTCGCCATCGCGGTCGCCCGGAAGTGGGAGGCCGGATCGACTCCCAGCTCGTGCGGTCTGCCGAGGCTCCCGTTCCGGAGTCCCTCGAGCGCCGGTTCGGAGAACGCGTAGCGGCCGAAGCGGGACACGGCGCCGGCCGGCTCGGCCGACGCGCCGCTCCACCCGACGACGAGGTCGTCCCGGGTGTCGCCGTCGTAGTCGGCCGCCGTCATAGCGGCGACGTGGTAGGACGATGACTCGTAGACCGGCGGATGGGTCCGAATCGTCGGCGGGGGAGACGCCTCGCGCGTGATTCCGTCCACGAAGCGGATCTCGTTCGAGTCGAGCCCGTGGTTCGAGAGTGCAACCATGAGCTCGTCGGTGCCGTCTCCGTCGAAGTCCCCGGCCGCCATCGCGGTCGCGTAGCCTGCGGCCGTCTTCCCCCGGTGGATCGTCAGCGGGTCGCCGAGGCTCCCGGAGCCCGTCCATCCGGAGAAGTACTCGTAGACGTCGACCCTGTTGTCGGTGTGCCTCTCGGATCTCGACGTCGCGATGACGAGCTCGTCGTCCGCGTCCCCGTCGAAGTCGCCGGACGCGAGCGCGGTGACGTGATACTCCCGGACGGTCACGAGACGGACCCCGTCCGAGCACGCGCCTGCCCCGGGAACCACACCCGGTTCCGGGTCCTCCCAGAAATAGACCGGGTTCGCCGTGAGCGACGGATCCGAGAAGGCGATCACGAGCTCGTCGTCCCCGTCCCCGTCGAAGTCTCCGGCCGTCATCGCCGTCACCCGGCACGCGTCGTCCTCGGAGGACAGGACCGCGGCGGCCGGGCCGAAGTCCCCCTCGAGGATGCGCGCGCCGCCGTCGATCTCGTGCCGGTCCACGACGTGCCTGGGCGCGGCGGCTTCAGTCGTGCCGCCGGCCGGCGCGTTCCCAGGAATTCCCAGCGACCTCGACACGATGAGCTGGTCGCTTCCCTCGAGCTCCTCCTCGACCGCGCGCGCCCACGCGAGGCCCGGTTCGCGCCAGTAGTGACGCGCGGTCCCTTCGCAGCGGTTGGACTCGCCGCCGCATGGGTGGTTCCAGGCGTAGAACCAGATGCCGTCGGCTGTCACGCGCCTCCTCGCCTCGCGCGAGTACTCGACGTGGTAGCCCATGAGACCCGGCAGGATCGGATGGACCTCCCAATCCCCCTCCCAGGAGCGTCTGTCGCCGCGCTCCGCGATGTCCGCGCGGGCGCCGGAGATCCAGGTTCCCCAGTTCCTTCCTACCCAGGTGTGGGGAGGTCCGTAGAACTCGAGCAGGACGACGTCGGCCTCCCACATCGTGTAGTACCAGGTCCCGTCGTACCGGCCGCCCGGCGAGGGGAAGCGCCGCCCCTCGATGATGTCGCCGATCCGGCCGGTCCTCTCGCCGATCGGAGCGCCGCCCGTGCCCGGCGTTGGGAAGTCGCCCGTGTTCTTCGTGAAGATGCGTCCGTCGTAGTTGATCCAGCGTCCTGCGCGGTCCTCCGGAACGTCGCGGATGAAACCGGCCGGGTGGAGGACCCCGTAGATTGGATGGTGGCGGACGCCGGCCGCAGCCTCCGCCGCCTTGACGGCGTCGACGAGCCGATAGTACTCGGCGAGGTCCTGCCCGTGGAGGATCGGTTCCTCGAAGGCGAGCCACCCCGCGATGATGCCGGGCGCGTTTCGCCGCTCCCAGAGAGCGAGGGTCCGGACGTACTCGGTGAGCTGTTCGCGAAGCGTCGGAGTCAGGTGGTGGTCCATCCACTGGTAGCGCGACCGCGAGCCGTCAGGCTCGATGAAGTGGAGCGGAGCGTCCTCGTCGGCCTTCGCGCTCACGAACATCGTGTAGAGCGTGCCGATCACGACCCGAAGATCGGCCCCGGGATGCGCCGCGTTGTAGCGGCTGAGCGGCTCGAGGATGTTCTCAATGACGTCGTCGGCTCCGTCCCGGTGCCACCAGTCGTGGTAGAAGTGGACGACGTTGCAGGCCTCGTATCCTCCGGGGTAGCCGCGCCAGATCGAATCCAGTCTCGCGGCCGTCCGCGAGGCGGCGTAGTCGAGGTACTCGTGGTCGGGCGTGTACGTGCCGGCGGCGAACATGCCGACCTCGAAGCGCTCGCCCGTGCGCGCGTCGGTGTGGGGGATCTCCCGCTGGGCTCCCGCCGCGAGCGCGGCTGCCAGGAGCACGACCGCGAGGAAGGGTGCGGCGGCGGGCGTGACGGGGCGGACGCGCGTCCCGATCTGTCTCTGGGTTCCGCTTCGTCTCACGTCGGTTCTCCTCCTCGGGTGTCGTGAAGTGTACGACGCGGGGGGAGTGGTGGGCAACCGACCGACCGCGGCGATATGAGCGCGGCTCACTACCTCGACTCGGTGACGGACCTCGGCATCGGACTCCGGCGCCGCGCCTCCGAATGTCCCCGCCGCCTGCGCGTCAAACGTAGCGAGAAGGGCGAACGGAGGTGATTCAGCGTCCTTCCTTGCGACCCTGCTAAGTCTGTGCTACAATGGTAGATGGAAGCACACGGAGCACCCACGGACGGACGGTCGGGCGTGCGAGCGCCCGGGCGCAGGCGCTCCGCCCCCTTTGTCGTTCCGGGACCGGCCGGCCCATCGAGCCTGGTTCCGTTGAAGGCCCGGCACGCCCACGAGGCCCGGGCCCATGGAGGAGCCCCTTTCATGCTGCACCGGACCCCTTTGAGGACCGCTGCCAGAGCCGCTCTGGCGCTCGCCGTTCTGATGCCCCTGGTGCTGGCCGCACCTGCCTCGGCCGTCCGCGTCTGCACCTACAACCTCCTGCACTGGCCCGGTACCGACTGGGTCCCGCGCTCCCCGTACTTCCAGACCGTGATGGACTCGATCGACGCGGACATCATCATCGTGCAGGAGATGCAGAGCCAGATCGGTGTCGTGCGGTTCCTGAACATCCTGAACGCCTCTGAGCCGGACGAGTACTGGTTCATGCCGTTCGTGAACGGCCCCGACATGGACAACGCCTGCTTCTACAAGCCGGCCGTCCTCGACTCGATCTTCCACGAACAGCTCTACACCGCCGTGCGCCAGACGTCGGTCTATCGTCTCAGGCTCGACGGATACGAGTCGACCGAGGCCGAGTTCACGCTCATCTCGACGCACCTGAAGGCCGGGAGCTCGAGCAGCGACCAGGCGACGCGGCTGTCCCAGACGACCGTGATACGGAACTACCTGAACGACTACTCACCGGGCAGTTTCTTCATGGTCGGCGGCGACTTCAACATGCGGTCCTCGAACGAGTCCGCGTACCAGATGCTCGTCGGGTGGCAGGCCGACAACGACGGCCGGACGCGCGACCCGATCGGGCGCGCGGGGAGCTGGCACGACAACTACTCGTACCGCGACATCCACACCCAGGCCACGCGGGACAACTACGGCGGCATGGACGACCGCTTCGACCAGATCCTCGTCTCGTACTCGCTCGACAACGGCGAGGGGATGGACTACATCTACGGCTCCCACGTCGCCTTCGGCAACGACGGTCTCCGCCTCAACAACTCGATCAACGACCCGCCGAACCAGATCGTGGGTCAGGCGGTCGCAGACGCGCTCTACGAGGCGAGCGACCACGTCCCGATGTTCTTCGATCTCCAGGTTCCGGCGAAGGTCGGCGCCCCGACGGAACTTGCGTTCGGGCAGGTGATTGTCGGAACGTCGGGCGATGAGCTCTACACAGTCGCGAACGCCGCGTCCGCGCCTGCCGACGTCCTCACGTACACCCTGGCAGCAGGCGCCGGGTTCACGGCCCCGGGCGGACCGTTCGAGCTCGCGGCGGGGGCGAGCAACGGCCACACCATCGTGATGGAGACCGACACCTCGGGCCTGAAGGGCTGCTCGCTCGTGGTTTCCTCGAACGACGTCGACTTCCCCGACTGGACAGCCGACGTTGCCGGTACGGTGCTCGACCACGCGCAGGCGTCGCTGGCCGCCGACTCTGTTCTCACCGAGGACACACTCGACTTCGGTGAGGTCATGCCCGGAGGGACCACTTCACAGCCGCTTCCCGCCTACAACTACGGGTATCACGAGTTCCAGGCGCTCCTGGAGATCTACGACGCGGAGATCATCGGCGGCGACACCAGGTTCACGTTCGTGGGCGGGTTCGTCGAGAGGAGTGCCGGCGCCGACCCGGCGGAATACGAGATCGAGTTCGACGCGATCGGCGCGGCCGAGGACAGCGTCTACACGGCTGTTCTCGTCTTCAGCACGCGGGACGAGATGGGGGTCTCAGGAGGAACGCCGCAGGACGAACTGACGGCCGACCTCACGGTCTTCGTGACCGATGGCACGGGCATCCCAGGAGACGAGGTTCGCGCCCTTGCCCTGAGCCCGGGCATGCCGAATCCGTTCACGGAGCGGACGGCGCTCCACCTGGCGCTCCCGGATGCTGCGCAGGTCAGCGTGGAGATCTACGACATCTCCGGCCGACGCGTGCGGACGCTCGAGTCGGGTGTCCTCCCGGCGGGCGAGCATCGCGTCGTCTGGGACGGCAGGGACGACAGGGGCAGGGAGGCGGCTTCCGGTATCTACTTCTGTCGCGCGCGCGTGGGAGACTGGACCGACGCGCGGAAGGTCGTCTTGATGAGGTAGGTGCGGGAACCGGATCGACCCGAGGCACTTATGGAGAGGCGGGGCCGCAGGTGCGGCCCCGCCTTCTTCTCGTGGGTTGTCAGAAGTTCGAGTCCGCCCGCAGGAGGGCAGGACCAGCCCCATTGGGCCCGCCAAGCGGGACGAGTCCTCCCTCGACCATCGCACTCAATACACGTCGAGGCTGGGTGGCATTCCCAGCGCATCAGGAGGTCGCAGGTTTGTAGCGGGGGCCCGGTTCGTAGCCGATTCGGACAAGTTACCCATCGTGACGGCACACTGGCGCTACACCGGCACCAAGCACTCAACGCGGGAGATGGCGCGGATCGGGCTGATGGCTTGACTGACCCGCTGACTAGGAGATCGGGGAATACCGTCACTGGCGTCACCAGCGTCGAAGCAGTCGGGGACGAGGTGCGCAGCATGGACGATTGACGCTCACCGAGATCCTCACATGCTCGATGGGAAGGTAATCCACACGAGGACTCGATCCGCGGGTGTTGCCATCATGCTGTGACACGTGCTTCGTGCTACAATGGGCGCTCCCGCAAGGACGCAGTTTGGACTTGGACGGATCGTGGTCCGCTAGGGCTTCCGAACGC
>JALGVN010000041.1 GCA_025774645.1 bacterium | reverse complement strand
CGCTCCCGTCGCGGTGGTCGCGACGAACGGCGTGGGTCAGCCTGACACCCAGCCTTTCGTAGTTCACGTCGGTGGAATCCCGGAATGTCCTCCAGGACTCGCGCACTACTGGAAGTTCGACGAGACCGAAGGTGGGACGTACGAGGACTACAACGCCGGCGCGGACGCGACATGTACGAACTGCCCGACGCCCACAGCCGGCGTGGTGGAGAACGGCCAGTGGTTCGACGGCTCGGACGATGAGGTTACGGTTCCCGACGACGGGTCGTTCGACTGGGGGGCGGACGACAGCTTCACCATAGAGTGCTGGATGCAGACAGGCGAACCCCCGTCGGAGGACGTCGTCTTCGTCGGTCGGGACGACTCCGGCAGTCAGCTCCACGTCTGGGTCGGTTGCCGCAGCGACAGCATAGCGAACTTCACGCTCATCGACGTCGGCGGGAACGGGACCACCATTGCGGCCGGGGATGCCCTAATCGACGGCGCCCCCCACCACATCGCTGCTGTGCGGGACGTCGCGGCCGATTCCATCAAGCTCTACGTGGACGGTGTGTTCCTGGGAGGGGCGGAAGACACGTCGACGGCCGGCTTCGAGGGTGACGTTCCTCTCGACATCGGACACCTCAACCTCGACGGGCACTACCGCTACCACGGGCTCCTCGACGAGCTCGCGCTTCACGACCGGGCACTCTCCCCGTCGGAGATACAGGATCACCACAGCCTGGGTCTGGCCGGGCTTCCGTACTGCGAGCACACGCCGCGGAGTTACCTTGTGAGGGCTGATGGGACCGGTGATGTTCCGACGATTCAGGACGCGGTCAACGTGGCCGCGAACGGGGACACCATCAATCTGGCAGACGGGACCTTCACGGGAGAGGGCAATCGGGACATCGAGTACTTCGGCAAGGCTCTTGCCCTACAGTCGCTCAGTGGTGATCCTGCAGCGTGCGTCATCGACTGCGAGACGCTGGGGCGGGCATTCTGGTTCAGGTGGGGAGAGGGGCAGGATTCGTCGCTGCGAGGTATCACGATCCGGAACGGTCTCAATCTCGGCGATGGAAACGGGGGCGCGATCACCATCGCCAGTGGATCGTCCCCGAGCATCTGGTGGTGCGTGTTCGAGGACAACACTGCCGTGCAAGGCGGGGCCGTGTACCTCGAAACTTACACTTCATCTCCGATTTGGGACTGCGTGTTCGAGGGCAACTCCGCCGAGCGCGGAGGTGCGGTTGCATGCATCGGATCCGGGGTGACGGGGGGTCCGACTCTCGCCCGGTGCCGGCTCTCCGGCAATCAAGCAACTGTCACCGATGGCGGAGCAGTCTTCGTCAATGGTGCGGCGCACACCGAAATCAATGCTTGTGTTCTTGAGCTGAACACGGCCGCGCGCTACGGCGGGGCCGTGGCTTGTGATGATGACGCTACCGTCTACATCGTCTCCAGTACCCTCGTCAATCACAGTGCTGGAGTTGACGGCACCTCGATCCATGCAGCTGGCAACCTCACTGTGTATATCGACAACTCCATCGTGTCATTCGATCAGCCGGGGACACCTATCGCATGTGATGGCGATGCGGATATTGTCATCGGATGCAGCGACGTGTACGGGAACCTCGGCGGCAACTACGTTGGGTGCATCGCCGGACAGGAAGGCGTGAACGGGAACTTCTCTGAGGATCCCCTCTTCTGCGACCTTGGTAGCGGCGACTACCATCTTGATGGCTCCTCGCCATGCGTGGACGCCGTTGGCTGCGGCCTCGTAGGTGCCTTGGGCATCGGCTGCGGCCGCCTATGGCAGGTGCCCTCTGAGGTCGCGACGATTGCCGCCGCCATGGACTCGGCCGGCATTGGGGACGAGGTCGTCGTGGCGTGCGGGACCTACTACGAGCATGGCATCGCCGTCACGTCGGGCGTCACCCTCCGCAGTGAGACGGGAGATCCGGAGTGCGTCACGATCGATGGAGAGGGCCTGGGGGTAGTGCTCGAGGTCGTCTATGCGGACGACACGACAACCGTCGAGGGCATCACCGTTACGGGAGGCACCGACTCCGGCATGAAGTGCTTCGGGTCGCATCTGATTCTCGACAACTGCGTGTTCGTCGACAACACATCACTGGATCCCGAAGGCATGGGCGGCGGGCTCCGGGCTTGGAGTGCGTCAGACCTGGAGCTCACGAACTGCGTGTTCCTGAACAACGCGGCACAGTTTCGGGGAGGGGGATTCTACTTCTATGGCGTTGCGTCTTCCGCGATCCTCGACGGTTGCGTCTTCGTCGGGAACAGCGCTGAGACGGGTGGGGCAATCGCGGACGAGCTCTGGGGCGAGCTGACGATGACGAACTGCACGCTCGCAGGGAACGCCAGCAACGGTGGAGCGGGGGGCGGGATCTGGGTGGAACGCCAGCCGGGTGCCTCGCTCACAAACTGCATCATCGCGTTCAGTTCTGAGGGCGAGGCGATCTACAACGAGACCAGCGGAAGAGACAGCCTCACCTGCTGCGACATCTACGGGAACGCTGGGGGGGACTACGTTGGGAGCATCGCGACCCAGGAGGACATCAACGGGAATCTCTCCTTGGACCCCCTCTTCTGCGACGCCGGCACCGGCGACTACCAGCTCCATTACACATCGCCGTGTGCGGACGCCGACGGGTGCGGGCTCATTGGAGCGCTCGGGATTGGGTGCGGACGCGACTGGTACGTGCCGACCGACGTCACGACGATCGCCGCGGCGATCGACTCTGCGCAGGCCGGAGATACTATCATCATCGAGTGCGGCACCTATTTCGAACACGACCTCCAGCTGCAGTCAGAGATCACAATCCGAAGCGAGACGGGCGACCCCGAATGCGTGACGATTGACGCCGGTGGATTGGGGCCCGCGCTCCACATTGGCGATGTTCCTGGCTCACCGCTCGTGGCAGGAATCACGATCACGGGAGGCGTCCACGGCGTCGACTGCTCCGCCAGCTCGCCTCAGTTTGTCAACTGCGTCTTCAGAGACAATCATGCGCCAGGTGAAGCGGGGGGCGCAGCACGAATCCTCGAATCCGGGGTGAGCTTCACGCGCTGCGTCTTCGAACACTGCACGGCAGAGTCAGGCGGCGCCCTGTGGAGCGAAGGCGCATCGTCGATTACGCTGGATGGGTGCACGTTCTCGGACAATGCTGCGGCAGGGGGCACCGGCGGAGCCATCGGACTGGTCGGCGATTCAGCGGCGGACCTCACGAACTGCATCGTCGCCTTCAGCTCGTCCGGGGAAGCCATCCACTGCGCCGAGCAGGGAACCGCGAACCTCGCCTGCACCGACGTGTACGGAAACGTCGGGGGCGACTACGTCGGATGCCTGGCAGGTCTGGATGGCATCGACGGGAACTTCTCCGAGGACCCGGTGTTCTGCGGCCCGGACGAGGGGCGCTACACTCTTCACGTGTCGTCGCCGTGCGCCGATGTAGACGGATGTGGCCGCGTTGGCGCTCGCGGCGTTCTATGTGGCCGCGTCTGGGACGTCCCCGTCGGAGTCGGCACGATCGCGGCGGCCGTGGACTCCGCGGCGGTGGGCGACACGGTCCTCGTCGCCTGCGGAACCTACAGCGAGTACGGCATTCAGCTTCCCTCCGGGATCGTCTTCAAGAGCGAGACCGGAGAGCCGGACTGCGTGACCATCGACGCCGGAGGCTTGGGACCCGTGATTGAGTGTGCCGCGGTCGACGCGACGACGCTCATTCAGGGAGTCACCCTGACGGGCGGCTACGGATCAGGGGCGTACCTGACCGCAAGCTCACCAACGTTTGAGAACTGCGTGTTCCTTGCGAACTCCTCCGGGGGTGAGTCGACCTTCGGTGGCGGGATGTACTGCGGGGACTCGTCGAGTCCCGTTCTTACGAACTGCACCTTCCAGGGGAACACGGCCGGAGCGCTGTCGGCGGGCGGCGGGCTCTTCTGCGACGACTCGTCTGCGAGCCTCACGACCTGTCTGTTCGCGCAGAACACGGCCGAAGAGGGCGGCGGTGCGATCTCCTGCGACGCCGCGTCGTCGCTCACACTCACGAACTGCACGCTGGTCGAGAACGACAGCGGGTCGCCGGCAGGCGGAGGGATCGATGCCGGTCTCGACTCGTCTGTCGACGTCGATCACTGCATCATCGCTTTCGGTACCGAGGGTCAGGCGGCCGACTGCACGGGCGGCACCATCACCCTCACCTGCTCCGACGTCTACGGCAACGCCGGCGGGGACTACATTGGCTGCCTAGCTGGCCAGCAGGGCGTCGACGGCAACATCTCCGAGGATCCCGTCTTCTGCGGGGCCGATAACCCCGACGAACCATACGCACTCCGGAGCGACTCGCCGTGCGTCGATCACAACAGCGCGTGCGGCCAGATGGGCGCCCTCGGACTCGGCTGCATCTCCGACATCGAATGGGACGGCGGCGGTTCCTTCGCCAGAGGCTTCTCATGGAGCGACCCCCTGAACTGGAACCCCGACCGCGTGCCGAGTCCGAACGACCACGCGAAGATTATCATGGACGGCACGTACACGGTTGATCTCGACGAAGCGGCAGAAGTGTGGGCGCTCACCCACGGAGCGACATCTGGGGTGCAGACGCTCGACATCCTCTCGAACTCCCTCGCCGTGACCCACGGTGCCGTGAACACGAGCGAGATCACAGTGCGGTCAGGCGCGAGCCTGGAGGCCAGAGAAGTCGCCGTACCCTCAGCGATCACGAACGAGCCCGGAGGGCTCGTCACGCTCGACGGCGGCGACCTCATCGGCGCAGGATCGTTCGAGAACCGCGGGGATGTCCTCAAGACTGGCCTCGCGACGAGCCACATCGCGCTCACGTTCGTGAACGATATCGGTGGCTCGGGCGGGCTCGTGACGGTGGAGGCGGGGACGCTCTCGGTCACCGGAGAGTTCGACAATCTGTGGCGCATGGTCGTGAACACGGGCGGGACGGCAATCACCAGCGACCACTTCGTGGGGCGCCGGGGTCGACTGGTGAGGTTCACGAACTACCGGACACTAGTCGTAGACGGGACGTTCGCAATCGCCGGCGAGTTCGAGAATCTCGGACGCATGGTCGTGAACACCGGCGGGACGGCGATCGTGAGCGACCACTTCGTGGATCGGCAGACCAGGGTCGGGACCTTCAGGAACGCCGAGCCCGGAACAGTTGCAGTGGACGGGTCGATCTTCGTCGACGGAGGCTTCGAAAACCTCGGCCGTCTGGTTGTGAACTCTGGCGGGACGGCGATCGTGAGCGACCACTTCATCGGAGACCGGATTCCGGGCGGAGGGTTCGACAACTCCGGGACCGTGTCGGTGGCCGCCGGAGGGCAGTTCACGACGACCGGGGTCGGGTCGGTGACGACGAGCGGCACCTTCGAGGTCGAGGGCACGACGAACATTGAGAGCGGCGGGGACTTCGCCAATCTCGGCTCGACGACGGTCGCTGCCGGCGGTGAATTCCTGGCGTCGGGGAATGTCGCAAACGAACAGGGCGCGGACTTCACGAACGAAGGAGCGACGCTCATCGCCGCTGGCGGGCAGATCTTGAACACCGGGCTCTTCGACAACCGAGAGAACGCGCTCCTCGGTGGCTCGGGCACCTTCGACACGTCGAGCGGTCTGTCGGTCATGAAGGGCATCATCTCACCAGGGACGTCGCATGGCGTCCTGAACTTCGTGGGCGATTTCATCCAGTCGGCGACGAGCGAGATTCACATTGAAGTGGGAGGATACGAGCCCGGGGTCGACTACGACAGGCTGAGCATCACGGGAACTGCCGATCTGAACGGGGCGGTCGCGCTCACATTTGACGAAGGCTTCGAGCCTGTCGTCCACGACACCTCCGATGTGATCGTGCACGCCGGGCGCACCGTGCCAGCCGGGGGATCGCGTGAGGGAGACGGTTTCGGTTGCCTCTCAGGGCTCGTGGTCTCCGACACGCTCTACATGGAGCCCGTTGAGGAGCCCGTGAAGTTCCAGTTCCTCGCGGTGTATGGGTCGACCGGGAACAGCGCTCCCCTGGCCGCCGACGACGCGGACACCGTGGTCGGTTACTCACCGATAACGATTGCCGTGCTCGAGAACGACGTCGATCCCGACATCGACGAGCTCCGTATCATAGAGCTTTTCATCAGCGGGACCGACGGCTTGGCCCACATAGCGCTTGGCGACTCCCTCGTGACATACGTCGCGGCACCCGGGTTCGAGGGGATCGACGGATTCGACTACGTGGTCACCGACTGCGTCGGCGGCGCCGACACGGCGCACGTGTCGATCGAGGTGGTGGCTCCTCCGCGGGCGTGGCGTGTCCCAGAGGAGGTTGCCACGATCCAGGGTGGCATCGATGCGGCCTCTCCGGGCGACACCGTGCTGATCGCGTGTGGGACATACTACGAGAGCGGCATATCGGTTCCGTCTGGGGTCATCGTTGTGAGCGAGACAGGCGACCCCAACTGCGTGATCATCGACGCGTCCGGGAGAACCGGAAGCGCGCTGACCTTCGTCGATGTCGACAGCACGGCAGTCGTCAGGGGACTCACAATCACGGGAGGCTCTTCGCCCGACTTCGGGGGGGGAATGTACCTCATCGCGTCGTCGCCGAGGATCGAGGAGTGCACCTTCGTCGGCAACAGCGCATCCTCGGGCGGCGCGGTCGCGTGCGCGGACACCTCGGCGCCAACTCTGGTCGATTGCGTGTTCTCCGGGAACTCCGGAGATATTGGCGCGGCGGTCGCATGTCTGGAGGGTTCTTCCCCGCTCCTGGAGCACTGCCTCTTCGTGGACAACACGAGCACGATGGGCGGAGGCGCCATTGCATGTGCCGGAGCCTCATCGCCTACACTCAGGAGCTGCACGCTTTCGGAGAACTCGGCGCCCGATGGTGTCGGAGTCTACTCCAGTGATGGCTCGACGCCGGCGCTCGAACACACGATCGTCGCCTACGGCTCGGGTGGCGAGGCGGTCTCCTGCTACTCGGGTGGGACGGCCACGCTCAGCTGCTCCGATGTCTACGGGAACGCCGGCGGTGACTGGACCGGCTGCATCTCGGACCAGGTTGGCGTGGAAGGGAACTTCTCCTTGGATCCCCAGTTCTGCGACGCGGACACCGCGAGCTACTTCCTGGCGGTGACCTCGCCGTGTGCGGACGCGCAGGGCTGCGGGCTCGTCGGCGCGTTCCCGGTGGGGTGCATCAGCGAGTCCGAGATCGTCGTGAGCCCCGACTCGCTGGCGTTCGTAGTGGAAGAAGGAGCAGCGGCCTGCGACCAGCTGCTCGTCATGAACGAGGGCAGGGCGGATCTGGTCTGGTCGATCCGCGAGACGGACGGCGGTACCGGAGCCCCCCGTGGCGAGAGCGCACCGTTCGACTGGCAGCTCCTTCTCGACGGAATCATCGGGCGACCGAAGCGCTCCGCCGACGAGTACGTCCACGTCGAGCTCGCGAAGGGCGAGCGTGACATGAGGGCCGGCAGGGCGCCCGCGCGGGGGAGTGGGGGTCCGGACGCCTTCGGGTACGAGTGGATCGACAGTAGCGAGCCCGGCGGCCCGGAGTTCGAGTGGCAGGACATCACCGGCACGGGGACCATCGTGGTTCTCGCCGACGACGATTTCGAAGTGGTGCCGCTCCCGTTCGCGTTCCCATTCTACGGAGTCCCACACGAAGAGGTCGCCATCAGCTCCAACGGTTTCATCACCTTCGGCGAAGGCGCGGCGGACTACAGCAACGACCCGATTCCGGACCCGGTCGAGCCGAACGACCTCATCGCTCCCTTCTGGGCCGATTTGAACCCCGAGGCCGGAGGGACGATTCACCACTTCCACGACACCGTCGCTGACAGGTTCGTCGTTCAGTACACGGGTATCGACGATCTCTGGGGGACGGGTCCGAGTACGTTCCAGGTCGTGCTCTCACCGGACGGCGCCATCAGGTTCCTGTATATGGACATGCAGGGCGACCCCACCGTTGCGACGGTCGGGATCGAGAATGGAGATGCCTCGGTAGGACTCGAGGTCGCCTTCGTCTCGGCGTACGTCCAGAACTCCCTCGCCGTGCTGATCGAGGACGCCGTCCCGCTCATGACAGAGGATCCGCCGGGAGGGGTCTTGCCGGGGCTCGCATCCGAATCGGTCGATGTCTGCGTCGACGCGACCGGGCTTTCGCCGGACATCTACCTGTACGAGCTCGTCATCGAGAGCAACGATCCCGACAACCCGGTGCTCACCGTACCGGTTTCCCTGACCGTCCCGCGTCCTCCAGACGTCGACGTCTACCCATTGATGATCACGACGGTAGGTGCCTATGACGCTGCCCTCTCCGATCCGCTCACGCTCCGGAATCTCGGTGACCTGGATCTGACGTGGATTCTCGGGAAGCGGGATGGCCGCCTTGGGCGTGGTGAGGCGTCCGATTCCTCGAGACGGCTCTCGTTGGAGGCGCTCTCAACGTGGACCGTGGAGCAGAGTGGTGAACCCGAGCGAAGAGGGAGGGCGCGAGCGAGGAACTCCGGGGGTCCCGACTCCTACGGCTACGTCTGGATCGATAGCGACTCGCCTGATGGCCCCTCCTTCGAGTGGCGCGACATCACTGGCGACGGTACGCAGATCGCTCTCGAGGACGACGACTCGACGACCGTAGCACTTCCGTTCCCCTTCACCTTCTACGACAGCTTCGTCGACGAGAGCCAGCTGACAATCGGCTCGAACGGCTGTCTGACATTCGGCTCCGCCGGGACATCCGGGGACAATACGCCGCTGCCGTCGGCAGTCGCTCCCAACCGCCTCATAGCTCCCTTCTGGGACGACCTCAATCCGGCGGCCGGGGGAAGCGTCCACTACTACTACGATCTCTCGGACACGTCCTTCGTCGTTCAGTACACGAACGTGCCCAGCGCGAGTGGGGAAGGAGACTACACGTTCGAGGTGATTCTCCGCCGCGAGCCGACATCAGAGGCCGACGTCATTCTCTTCCAGTATCTGGACATGAACGGCGATCTCAACAGCGCAACGGTCGGGATCGAGAACCACGATGCCTCCGCGGGACTGGAGGTCGTCTACAATGCGCCGTACGTGCACGACGGTCTGGCGGTGGCGATCGAGGAGCTCTACAGCTGGGTCGACGCCTTGCCCCGCAGCGGAGTTGTCGCGGGAACGGACTCCGTGGAGGTTCTCATACTGAGCGACTGTATCCGCGCTGAGGCTGGGGAACATGAGATCGACCTGGTCTTCTACTCCAACGATCCCGACGAACCCGAGTTCGTGGTCGAGTACTTCCTGACCATCCTCGCGACGGGGGTCGATGGCGAGGACGAGTTCCCTGCGGAGCTGGCCCTGCGCGGCAACTACCCGAATCCTTTCAATCCCGTGACAGTGATCCGCTACGACCTTCCCGACGTCACGAAAGTCGACCTCGAAGTCTATGACCTGTCGGGCCGCCTCGTCCGCGTTCTCGTGGATGGCGTCGTTCAGAACGCGGGCAGCCGGTCTGTGCTGTGGGACGGCCGGGACGGTCGGGGGAGGCCCGTGGGCTCGGGAGTGTACTTCTACAAGCTCGAAGCAGGGGGCGAGTCGTTCCGGAGGAAGATGGTCCTGCTGAAGTAGAGGCGCTCACCATTCCGGTGTGGTACGCTGGCCCCGGGCGCGAGTTGACTGCGTGCGCGAGCGGGGGAATCTCTGTGATATCGTTCAAGAGAGGCAGGTTGAGCAATCTGGCGCGGGCCGTGCTCTGGCTCGCGCTGTCGTTCGTTGCCATGACTCCGGCGGTCGGGCAGGAGCCCGAGGACCCCGGAGCCGCGCTCGAAGAGAGAATCGCCGAACTCCGGGCGGCCGGCGAATACGAGGAGGCTCGTCGGGTTGCCGAAGAGCTCTTCTCTCTGTGGACCGTCGACCCGGAGATGACACCCTACGACTTGGAGGATCTCGGGCGTCAGATCGAGACGCTCGAGTATGCGTCGTCACTTCCTCAGGGGGAACGCGGGCGTCTGGCTCGTGCCGACAGCCTCACACTTGAGGTCGGCACCGTTTCGGCAGAGGGGCGCTACGCTGATGCCGCGGTGCTTGCCTCGCGGCGCCTCACAATCCAGAGAGAGGTGCTCAGCAACGCGCACGTCGAGGTGGCACAGAGCCTCGACGATTTCGCGACCCTCCTTCAATACAGCGGCGACCTCGAGGCGCCGGAGTCCCTCTTTCGCGAGTCTCTCGACATCCGGCGGAACCTCCTTGGAGACCGCCACGTGGAAGTCGCCGCGAGCGAGAACAACCTCGCGATGCTGCTGCAGGCCAAAGGAGATTTCGCCGCGGCGGAGCCGCTCCTGCGGGACGCTCGCGAGATTTTCGAGGAGGTGTTCGGCAGCGATGACCTTTTGGTCGCTACCCTCACGAACAACCTCGGAATGCTCCTCTACTACCAGGGAGACCTCGATGGGGCAGAGCCGCTCTACCGGGAGGCCCTCGCGACACGACGCGAGCAGCTCGGGGACAGGGATCCTGAGGTCGCGAACAGCCTGACCAACCTCGCCGTGCTCCTCCACGCGCGCGGGGACTACGCGCAGGCGGAGCCGCTCCTTCGCGAAGCGACGGCGATCTGGCGGAACGTCCTCGGCGGAGACCACCCGCACGTCGGACTGAGCCTGAACAACCTCGGTTCGCTCGTGAACGCGCAGGGGGAATACGCGGAGGCCGAGGTTCTGCACCGGGAGGCCCTGGCGATCTGCCAAGCGAGCCTCGGTGACACCCACCCGGACGTCGCACGAATCCTGAACAACCTCGCCCACACACTCGAGAATCAGGGCGACAACGACGCGGCGGAGCCGCTGTTCAGGCGTGCGCTCGAGATCAACAGGAGCGTGTTGGGCGAGGAGCATCCCGATACGGCCACGAGCCTCAACAGCCTTGCACATCTCCTGCAGGCCAAGGGGGACTACGAGGCTGCGGAGCTGCTCTACCGGGAGGCTCTCGACATCCGCAGACGGGTCCTTGGCGACGAGCACCTCGGTGTCGCCAACAGCCTGAGTAATCTCGCGTCGCTTCTGGAAGCTCGCGGTGAGTACGACGCGGCCGAGCCTCTCTATAAGGAGGCGCTCGAGATACGCCGCGGTCAACTCGGGAGCGCCAGTGCCGCCGTCGCACACAACCTGAGCTCTATCGGCTACCTGTACTACGTTACAGGGGACGCCGCGGCCGCAGAGCCGGTTCTCGTGGAAGCGATGGAGGTCTACGACGCCGCCGTCGCCCGGGCAGGCGAGGGGCTCAAGCGTGCCACGATCTCGCTCCGTCTCCGACCTCCAGCGCGGACGCTCGCTGCAGTGCGATTGACGCTCGGGCGGGAGGAAGAGGCGTGGCCGGTCGCGGAGCGAGCTCTCGCCAGGGCGCTTGCCGATCTCCTGATGACCGCGGAGCAACGTCCCCTGGAAGACTGGGAGGTGGCGCGAGAGGACTCCCTCAAGGACGCCATCGGAATGCTCGAGGGCCAGCTCACGGCCTATCGCGCGGCCGCCACGTCGGACACGACGGGTGAAGCGCTCGCGCTGGTCGCCGAGACGAGCAGAGCCCTCCTCTCGACCGAGGCGCGGTGGAGCACGTTCAGGGAGTCGATTAGCAGGAAGTACCCGGTCTCCGAAGGCCAGGCGTATCCTCTCGAACGGGTTCAGGCGAGCCTGCCCGAGAGGACCGCGATCATCGGTTGGGTCGACGTCGAGTCCGGACCGGATCGTTGGGACGTGTGGGTGTACGCGATCAGAAACGACGGTCCCGTGGTGTGGGCGGCCTGCGATCCCGCCACCACTCGGGGAGGCGGTGACGCGCGCAAAGAGGAGATGCAGAGACTTCGTGGGCAGCTCATCGATCCGGAGTCGTCGTTCATCGGTGTCGCGCGCGATGCGGCGGCGGCGTGGCGGCACCGCGTCGCACCAATCGCACCCGCCCTCGAGGGCGTCGAGGAACTCGTGGTCATCCCTTCGGGGCCGACCCTGGGGATCCCGCTCGAGGCCCTCGTTACCGACGAACGGAAGTTCCTGGGCGAGACGTACGCCGTCTCGTACGCGCCGTCGGCCACCGTTTTCAGCTGGCTCGAGGAGAGGGCCGCGTCGACGGACCGGGGATCACGGGCAGACGAGATGCTACTGCTCGGCGATCCGCCGTTCGCGCCCGCACATGCCGAGGCGATGTCGCGGGAGTCTGCGTCGGAACCCGAACCGGCGTCGCGCGGCAGCGCCTCGGCCGGGAACAGGGGAGTGGGGACCATCACGTCGTTCCAGCGCCTTCCGGCGTCTCGCGCTGAAGTCGCGCTGCTTGCCGAGCTCGCTCCCGGCTCGACCGTTCTCCTCGGACCCGACGCGTCCGAGGAAGCGCTCGTAAGGCTGGCGGGGTCGGGAGAGCTGGCCGGATTCGCAGCTGTCCACCTGGCGACCCACGCGATCGTCGATGACGAGCGCCCGGAGCGGTCGGCGCTCGTGCTTTGTCAGGTCGGGTTGCCCGACCCGCTCGAGGCGGCGATCGCGGGGACGCGGATCTACGACGGGTTCCTCACGGCGGAGGAGATCGTGCGCGAGTGGGAGCTCGACGCCGACCTCGTGACGCTGTCCGCGTGCGAGACAGGTCTGGGCCGGAGGGTCGTCGGTGAGGGCTACATAGGGTTCGCCCACGCCTTCCTGCAGGTCGGCGCGAGGAGCCTCCTGGTCGGTCTGTGGAAGGTCGACGACGAAGCGACCTCGCTCCTCATGAGACGCTTCTACGAGAACTGGACCGGGTCGTATGAGGGGGACCGGGCGGGGCACGCCGGTACCTCCATGACCAAGGCCGACGCGCTCCGCGAGGCCAAGCTGTGGCTCCGCGGGTACGAGGACGATCGGGGGAAGAACCCCTTCGAGCACCCCTACTACTGGGCCGCGTTCGTCCTCATCGGAGATAGGCAGTAGAGCGACGAATAGCAGCGCGTTTCCGCCAACCTGTGGACGTGCGCCGTCGTAGTTCTTGATGAAGGGCTCGATTCCACGAGGGGCCTCGCCGATCGAACCCCTTGCGTGGCAGCAAGATACGGGAGAGCCCGGGTGACTGACGGCACGATCCCGGGAAAAAGCAGAAGGAGGCAGGCGATGACCCGCAAGAGCGCTCTCGTGACCGCGCTGGCTCTGTCGATCGTCCTGTCCGTCTGGCTGGCGGCTCCGGCCGCCGCCTCCGACGAGGCTGAGACCTCGTCGGGCCTCGTGGTCTCCGTTGCCGGGGAGGTCATGGTGGAGCGGTCGGGCGATCAACAGGCAGCGGCGGAGGGGTTCGTGCTGATGGGCGGGGACACGATCATCGTGAAGACCGGCGCGAGGTGCACCGGATTCACGCCGCAGGGCGACAGCTTCACGCTGGACGGTCCTTCCGAGTACCAGATCCCGAGCGGGTCCGACGACGGTCTCGTCGACAACGTCGCCTCGTGGGTGCGGACGCAGCTCGCTGACTGGGTTGGCGAGAGCAAGCGCCGTCCCCTCACGACCAGAGGCGTGCGCGACTGGGTCACGACGAGCGAAGCCCCCGCGCTGATCCTCCCGGCTTCCGGCGGTTCCGTCCGTCCGAGCCGTTCGGAGCTCCGCTGGAGCACCGTGCCCGGGGTTGACAGGTACACGGTGACCATCGCGCCCGCGCTCGGTGACGAGATCACACGGACCGTGCGCGGCAACACGGTGACTCTGGACGAACTGGAACCGGGGGCCGAGTACGTCTGGAGAGTCGCTCCGGACATCGAGGGCTGGGCCGGCCACGGCAGCTGGCAGGAGTTCCGGGTTCTCGAGCTCGAGGAAGAGGCGCGTCTCGACGCGGCCGTCGCCGGCATGAACGACCTTGAGGCCGGGGTTCTCCTCCTCTCGATCGGGCTCCACGACGAGGCGATCTACCGCTTCGACGTGGCGACCGCATCAAGCGACAACTCGCGTTCGGCGAGACTCTGGCGCTCCCAGGCCCTCGCCGACTGCGGGCTCCACAAGGAGGCCTACGAGGACCTGATTCAGGCGCGCAGCCTCGACTAGCAGATGCATCGGCGCAAAGGGGGTGTGGCGTGACCGCACCCCCAGGCGCCCGAAGGAGCGCGCCCCGCCGATTCCCACGCGCCGCCTCTACAGTTCCTGTCTGGACTGTGCTACCATCTATGATGTCTACAGAGTGAACTCC